>CAMHEA010000034.1 GCA_946184025.1 uncultured Prevotella sp. | reverse complement strand
ACGATTTGATAGGATTATTGATAATTTTCAGGACGAAAGGAAAGCCTATGAAGGAACAAGGTTTATATCAATCATCCTACGAGCACGACGCGTGCGGCGTGGGAATGGTGGTCAATATTCATGGCAACAAAAGCCACGAACTGGTTGACAATGCATTGAAAGTATTGGAAAACATGCGTCATCGCGGGGCAGAAACCACCGACGGCGACGCTACCCACCGCCGTGCCAACGGCGACGGAGCAGGCATCCTGCTGCAAATCCCCCACGAGTTCATTCTCTTGCAGGGCATTCCCGTACCCGAAAAGGGAAAATACGGAACGGGACTGGTGTTCCTGCCGAAGGAGGAGAGCCGCCAGCAGGCCATCCTCTCGGTCATGTTAGAGGAGATTGAACGCGACGGCTTGCAGCTGATGCACCTGCGCAACGTGCCCACGAATCCCGACTGTCTGGGCGAGAAGGCCCTGTCGACGGAGCCCGACATCAAGCAAGTGTTCATAACAGGCATCACCGACGACCGGCTGGGCTCCTTCGCGCGTACCTTATATATTATACGCAAGCGCATCGAGAAGCGTATCAGCGACAAAGACTTCTACATCTGCTCGCTATCCAACACCGACATCGTCTACAAGGGCATGTTGTCGAGTCTTCAGGTGAGGGAGTATTTCCCCGACTTGTCGAACCCTTACTTCACAAGCGGCATTGCGCTGGTCCACTCCCGTTTCTCCACCAACACCTTTCCGACGTGGTCGCTGGCTCAGCCTTTCCGTCTGCTGGCCCACAACGGAGAAATCAACACCATCCGAGGCAACCGCGGATGGATGCAGGCCAGGGAGAGTGTACTGTCTACCGACCTGCTGGGCGACCTGAGCCAGATTTCGCCCATCGTGCAACCGGACATGAGCGACTCGGCAAGTCTGGACAACGTATTCGAGTTTTTCGTAATGAGCGGTCTCTCACTACCCCACGCCATGGCCGTGCTCGTGCCCGAATCGTTTAACGACAAGAACCCGATTTCGGAAGACCTGAAGGCCTTCTACGAGTACCACTCCATCCTGATGGAACCTTGGGACGGCCCAGCCGCCCTGCTGTTCAGCGACGGCCGCTTTGCCGGTGGCATGCTCGACCGCAACGGTTTGCGCCCCGCCCGCTATACCATCACCAAGAACGACATGATGGTGGTGGCTTCGGAGACGGGTGTACTGGACTTCGAGCCGTCTGAAATTGCCGAAAAAGGCCGTCTGCAACCGGGTAAGATTCTGCTCGTCGACACCCAGGAGGGACGCATCTACTACGACGGCGAGATCAAGGAACAGCTCGCCCACGAACATCCCTACCGCCAATGGCTCAGCACCAACCGCATCCAGCTGGAGAATCTGCGGTCGGGCAGGAAAGTGGAGAACGCCGTTGACCGGCTGTCGGAGAAAGAGACGACCTTCGGCTACAGCACCGAAGACGTAGAGGGAACTATCATACCGATGGCCGTGAACGGTCAGGAGCCGACGGCTTCCATGGGTAACGACACACCACTGGCCGTCCTCGACGAGCGTCCGCAACTTTTCTTCAACTATTTCCGACAGCAGTTTGCACAGGTGACGAACCCTGCCATCGACTCCATCCGCGAGAATCTGGTGATGAGTCTTACCGAATACATCGGCCGTGTGGGCACAGGCATCCTCAATCCCGACGAAACCAACTGCAAGATGGTGCGCCTTCCGCATCCCATTCTGACCAACACACAACTCGATATACTCTGCAACATCCGCTACAAGGGCTTCAACACCATCAAGCTGCCGATGGTTTTCAAGGCCGGCGATGCCGCAACCCACCCGCAGGAGGCTGGTGAAGCCCTGCGAACAGCACTCGATACCCTGTGCAAGAAAGCCGAGAAGGCAGTCGACGACGGCTACAACTACATCATCCTGACCGACCGCCAGCCGCAGGAGAGCGACGGACAGGCAACGGACGACGTGGCTTTCATCCCCTCGCTGCTTGCAGTGAGTGCCGTTCATCACTATCTCATCTCCGTAGGCAAGCGTGTCCAGACCGCCCTCATCGTAGAGTCGGGCGAAATCCGGGAAGTGATGAACGCCGCCCTGTTGCTCGGCTATGGTGCCTCCGCCCTGTGTCCGTACATGGTCTATGCCATCCTCGACGACCTGGTAAGGCAGCACAAGATACAGGAAGACTATCCGACGGCTGAGAAAAACTACATCAAGGCCGTGAAGAAGGGGCTGTTCAAGATCATGGCCAAGATGGGAATCTCTACCATCCGAAGCTATCGCGGAGCCAAGATCTTTGAGAGCATCGGACTGTCGGAATCATTGCTGAAGACCTATTTCGGCACCGACGTGTCCACGATTGGCGGCATCGGACTCGAAACGATAGCCCGCGATGCCGTGAGGATGCAACAGCAGGCTCGCCAGAAAGCTGACGATGGCCTCCTGCCGAACATCGGACAATTCCATTGGCGCAAGGACGGCATCCGCCACGCATGGAATCCGGAGACCATCGCCACCTTGCAGCTGGCCTGCCGGACCGGCAACTACGAGAAATTCAAGCAGTTCACGAAACTGGCCGACACGCTGTCGCAGGCCGACGGCGGCCAGGAAGACAGCCCGATGTTCATCCGTCAGTTCTTCAACTTCAAGCGAAACCCCATCAGCATCGACGAGGTGGAGCCAGTAGAAAACATCGTCAAGCACTTCGTGACGGGTGCCATGAGTTTCGGTGCCTTGTCGAAGGAAGCCCACGAGGCCATGGCTCTGGCCATGAACAAGCTCGGAGCACGCTCCAATACAGGCGAAGGCGGCGAGGACAGCGAACGTTTCCACACCGAGCAAGACGGCATCAGCCTCAACTCAAAGACCAAACAGGTGGCCAGCGGACGTTTCGGCGTGACCACGGAGTATCTGGTGAATGCCGAAGAGATACAGATCAAGGTGGCACAGGGAGCCAAACCCGGTGAGGGTGGCCAGCTTCCAGGCTTCAAGGTGAATGCCGTCATTGCCAAGACCCGCCACAGTATTCCCGGCATCAGCCTCATTTCGCCGCCGCCCCATCACGACATCTACTCCATAGAAGACCTCGCCCAGCTCATCTTCGACCTCAAGAACGTGAACCCGCGAGCCGCCGTGAGCGTCAAACTGGTGGCCGAAAGCGGCGTGGGAACCATTGCTGCGGGTGTAGCCAAGGCCAAAGCCGACCTCATCATCGTCTCCGGTGCCGAAGGCGGAACCGGAGCCAGCCCTGCATCAAGCATGCGCTTTGCCGGCATTTCGCCCGAAATCGGCCTGGCTGAGACCCAGCAGACGCTCGTCAGAAACGGATTGCGCGACCAGATACGCCTACAGACCGACGGACAGATGAAGACTGGACGCGACATCATCGCCATGGCCCTGCTGGGCGCAGACGAATTTGCCTTCGGAACGACCGCACTCATCGTCCTCGGATGCGTGATGATGCGCAAGTGCAACCTCAACACCTGTCCGATGGGCGTGGCCACGCAGGACGAACGGCTTCGCAGCCTCTTCCGCGGACACTATTCGCACCTTGTGAACTACTTCACCTTCCTGGCACAGGAGGTGCGCGAGTATCTGGCTGACATGGGATTCCGTTCGCTCAACGACATCATCGGCCACACGGAACTCATCGAAATCCGACAGTCGGGCTCCCTCGACAGCACCACGAAGGCCGGACAGCTCGACTTCACTCGCCTGCTGCACCGCGAGCAGACCACGCTGCCGCTCCATTTCGCCGCCGACGCGGGTCATCCGAGCATCCCCCTGGGCATGTCGGGCGACATTCTCGACCACCGGTTGCTCCATCAGTCTCAGCCTGCGCTTGAACGGCAGGAGGAAATCAACCTGGACTTCGCCATCCGCAATACCGACCGCGCCGTAGGAACCATGCTCAGCGGAGCCGTAGCCTTGCGCCATGGTGCCAACGGGCTTCCAGACAAGACCATCAACGTGAAGTTCAAGGGCTCGGCAGGTCAGAGCTTCGGTGCTTTCCTTGTCAACGGCATCGACTTCAAGCTCGAAGGCGAAGCCAACGACTACTTTGCCAAAGGTCTGAGCGGCGGACGCATCTCCATCCAGCCGCCGATACGCGCCAACTTCGCCGCCGAGGACAACATCATAGCCGGCAACACGGGTCTCTACGGTGCCACCAGCGGCGAACTCTATGTGAACGGCAAGGTGGGCGAGCGTTTCGGCGTGCGCAACTCCGGTGCCACGGCCGTCATTGAAGGTGCCGGCGACCATTGCTGTGAGTACATGACCGGCGGACGCGTGGTCGTCCTGGGCAAGACGGGTCGCAACTTCGCAGCCGGAATGTCGGGCGGCGTGGCCTATGTATGGGACAAAGACCACGATTTCGACTACTACTGCAACATGGACATGGTGGAAATCAACCTTGTAGAAGAAACACAGTACCGCAAGGAACTCCACGAACTCGTCCGGCAGCACTACCTCTACACCGGTTCGAAGCTCGCCCGCACCATGCTCGACGACTGGAGCCGCTACGTCGAAGACTTCATCCAGGTGGTTCCGATTGAGTACAAGCGTGTGCTTCAGGAAGAACAAGTAAGGAAACTGCAACAGAAGATTGCCGACATGCAACGCGACTATTAACGAAGAGAAAGGAAAACAGACAATGGGAAAGTATAATGCATTCTTAGAGATACACCGCAAGGAAGCCGGCTACCGCCCGCTCCACGACCGCGTACACGACTTCGGAGAGGTGGAACAGACCCTTAACTCAGGCAACCGCCGCCTACAGGCCAGCCGATGCATGGACTGCGGCGTGCCGTTCTGCCATTGGGCATGTCCGCTGGGCAACAAACCGCCCGAATGGAACGATGCCCTCTACCGCGGCGAATGGGAAAAAGCCTACCGTCTGCTCAACGCCACCAATCCGTTTCCGGAATTCACGGGACGCATCTGTCCTGCACTCTGCGAGAAAGCCTGCGTACTCAACCTCGTGGAACACGAACCCACGACCAACCGAGAGAACGAAGCCGCCATCACCGAAATGGCCTTTCAGGAGAACTACGTCCATGTGGAGACACCCCATCGCAACGGACGGCGCGTAGCCGTCATCGGAGCCGGTCCGGCCGGACTGGCTGCGGCCAACGACCTCAACCACCTGGGCTACGAGGTGACCGTCTACGAGAAGAACGAAGCCCCCGGCGGCCTGCTCCGCTACGGCATTCCCAACTTCAAACTCAACAAAGCCGTCATAGACCGGCGCATCCGCCTGCTCGAAGCTGAGGGCATCACGTTCCACTTCGGAGCCGCCATGGATTTGGCAAACCTCGTTGCTCCGGCAAACGAAGAGGGAGAGAAAGCCTTCGATGCCTACGTCGTGGCCACCGGCACACCCGTCGCACGCGACCTGAAGGCACCCGGACGCGAACTCAAAGGCATCTACTTCGCCCTCGACCTCCTGTCACAACAGAACCGGATCCTGGCCGGAATGGAGTTCAAGAAAGACCAGCTCGTCAACGCCAAAGGCAAAGACGTGCTCGTCATCGGCGGAGGCGACACCGGAAGCGACTGCATCGGCACGGCACACCGCCAAGACTGCAAGAGCGTGACGCAGATAGAAATCATGCCCAACCCCCCCGTAGGGCCCGAGGATCCCAAGAACCCGTGGCCAAACTATCCCCGCACACTCAAGACCACGTCCAGCCACGAAGAAGGCTGCACCCGCCGGTGGAACATCAACACCTTGGAGTTCCTCGGAAAAGACGGAAAACTCACTGGGGTGAAGGTTCAAGAGATAGACTGGAAGCCCAACCCGGAGGGCGGCCGTCCGCTGATGGTGGAGAAAGGAAAGCCCGAAGTCATCAAGGCCGACATGGTGTTGCTGGCCATGGGATTCCTCAAGCCCGAGCATCCGCAGTATGCCGACAACGTATTTGTCTGCGGCGATGCAGCCAACGGAGCCTCGCTCGTGGTCAGAGCCTTGGCCAGCGGCCGCCAGACAGCCCGCAAGGTCGATGCCTTCCTGAAGCAATAACCAGCAAACACGCAACAGCACTAACACAAAAAGGTATTGACGCATCAATAATCCTATCGTCAATATCGGGCATTCCGGGCTCAGGCGGAGCCGCAGGGATGCCTTTTCTAACCCGCTGAGGCTCAACGACTTATCAGACGGGCTTCAGCCGTAAGAATTTTTAATTTATTTTTTCTCAAAAAATAATTTATTAATTCTCAAAAAATAAATTAAAAATTGTCGCGACTGTGGCACTTTCAAAAAACAACCGTAACGCTTTCGAAGAACGCCTGTGGCTCTTTCGGCGGAAAAGTGCCCCCAATGGGCCAGCCACTCTCCGTCCCAGTGAGGGGAAGCTCTGCCACATGGCACTTGAAGCGGACTGGCTGTGAGGAGAAGAAAGACCTACATGCAAAACGGAGCGAACCCCATCGGGATCCGCTCCGTTCCTATTATTCACCCATACTATTTCATAAACTTGTGGCTGACGAGCATGTTCTTCGGGTCGAGAGCCTCGTCGAGTTTCTCCTTCGTCATCAGTTCGTGCTCCAACACGAGGTCGTAGACGGAGCGGTTGGTCTCCAAAGCCTCCTTGGCCACCTTCGTACAGGTTTTGTAGCCGATGTAGGGGTTGAGTGCCGTGACGATGCCGATGGAGTGTTTCACCATCTCGTAGCAGCGTTCCTTGTTGACGGTGATGCCGAGGATACACTCTTCGGTGAGTGTGTCGATGGCATTCTTCAGCCAGGTGAGGCTCTCAATGAGTGCTTCGGTAATAACGGGCTCCATCACATTGAGCTGCAACTGGCCGGCTTCGGCGGCAAACGATACGGTGGTGTCGTTGCCGATGACCTTGAAACAAACCTGGTTGGTGACCTCGGGAATGACAGGATTGACCTTTCCGGGCATGATGCTGGAGCCGGGAGCCTTCGGAGGAAGGTTGATCTCGTTCAGGCCACAGCGCGGTCCGGATGCCATGAGCCGCAGGTCGTTGCACATCTTGGAGAGTTTGATGGCCAGTCGCTTCAGTGCTGACGAATAGCTGACATAGGCACCCGTGTCGGGCGTAGCCTCAACGAGGTCGGCAGCCGACACAAAGGCTTCGCCAGTGAGTTTGGAGAGGTTGGCCGCACAGAGTTTGGAAAATCCGGGCACGGCGTTCAGGCCTGTTCCTATGGCCGTTCCGCCCATATTGATTTCGTGGAACAGCTTCACGTTGCGCTCCAGATTGAGCACTTCCTCCTCCAGGTTGTTGGCAAAGGCATTGAATTCCTGCCCGCTGGTCATAGGCACGGCATCCTGTAGCTGCGTGCGTCCCATCTTGATGACATCCTTGAACTCCTCTCCCTTGTAGCGCAGGGCACTGATGAGTCCCGTGAGCGATGCCACGAGGCTCTTGTTCATGCGGATGAGGGCGAGGCGGATGGTCGTAGGATAGACATCGTTGGTCGACTGTCCGCAGTTGACGTGGTCATTGGGGAAGCAGTGCTGATAGTCGCCCTTCTCGTAGCCCATGATTTCCAGTGCGCGATTGGCAATCACCTCGTTGGCGTTCATGTTGACGGAGGTGCCTGCACCTCCCTGCATCATGTCGATGGGGAAATTCTCATGTAGTTTGCCGTCGATGATTTCGCGGCAGGCCTGACTGATGGCTCCGGCGATTTCGTCGTTGATGACGCCGAGGGTGTGGTTGGTCTGCACGGCGGCCAGCTTCACATAGGCAATGGCGATGACGTAGTCGGGATAGTCGCGCATCTTCTTTCGTGAGATGTGATAGTTGTTGATGCCGCGTTGTGTCTGCACGCCGTAGTAGGCTTCGGCGGGAACTTTGAGTTCACCCAGCAGGTCTGACTCTGTTCTAAACTTTTTCTCTTCCATAGGAGTAATCTTTCTTAAAGGTTTTTGAAGAATTTGCATCAATAAGCCTTGATTCTATACATGAATCCCAGTTCGATGCGATTGGTGTTGTAGTCTTTCAGGCCGCACTTGTCGCTGAAGTCGAACTTGCGTCCTGTGTAGGCGAGGAAGATGCGGAAGTCCTGGTCCTTGATGGGATAGTATTCGATGCTTCCCATGTAGGCGAAAGACTTGCGATAGTTCTTGAATTGCTCGATTTTGCTGACGCTGGCAGTCTCGTACATGCCTTTGAGCATGAGGTTCCACTGGGGAGCGAACTGCCAGTTGGCCTTGGTGATGAAGCTGTCATAGTGTACATCGCTCATCCATGCGGTACCGTCGCCCAGTTCGTTGGATGCAATCTTCAGGCGGTCGAGTCCGTCCCAGGCTCCCATGTAGTCGAAATACCACTGGAAGGTGGGCAGGTTGAGCTGCTGTCCGAGTACGAGCATACGGCTGTACTTATGCTTGGCCTGCGTCTGTATGCCCCATGACCATCGGGTGTTCAGGAGCCCTTCGAGGAAGGAGCCGTTCCAGTTGGCGATGTAGGTCAGCGGATGGTTGGCCTGTTCCAGCAGGCGGATGGCGGTGCCGTCGCCTTCCAACGATTTGGCATCGGGTCCGTACTCATCGGCAAAGCGTCCGTTGTTGGCATCAGACACTTCGAGGGCTATTTCCTGCGTGGGCACGGGCTTGTAAGACACGACCAGTCCGGCCATGAAGTTGTCCATGTTGTCCACCATGTCGGAATACTGATAGATATACATGGGGTTCTCGTCAAATTCGAAGCCTCCCCAGATCTGGCACATCTTACCAGCCTGTACGGCCAGCTTGTCGTTGAACTTCCATCCGACCATCATAATGTCGGTGGCCTTGGCAAAATTGTCCTCGCCCTGAGCTCCGTTGGCCTTGTTCATGCGATGGCGCAGGCGGTAGGAAAGGTGGTCGCCGATGTTTCCCTTGATTTCCAGACGCAGCTGTTTGTTTTTGAAGGCACTTGTCCAGTCAGCCTCGTCGTCCTTGTTCATCTGATAGCTGGCGGCGTAGTTGAAATAGACGTTGAACGCGTCGTTTTTCTTTTCGAGGTGAGCCACTTTCTCTGCCAGCGACTTGAAGTCTCCGTCCTGTCCGCCCATACCGGTGTTGTTGCCTTGTGCCGAAGCACCGATGGCGATGGCGGCCAATGCCATGGTGATGATTATCTTTTTCATAGTTTGTTGTTTTCTTTTTTGACCGCAGGGGGCAGGCAGTGCCGTCCTGCGGCAGCTGCTCCCCGTGCGGTGCGTGTTTTTCTTAGAATGATTCAGGTTGCAATTGGGTCAGGTCCTTTGATTAATACTCTTTGAAATACTGCTGGATCTGCTTCCAGTCACGGGTCTTCGTCAGGGCCAGCATCAAGAGGACGCGGGCTTTCTGAGGATTAAGCGTCAGGGCAGCAACGAAGTGATACTTCTCGTCGTCGACTTCGCCGTTGAGACAGGTAGGTCCTGTGGGCACGCGACTGGAACGGACGATGTTGATACCCTTCTCTCGCGCTTGCAATGCCACGTCGAACACATCCTTGTAGAAGTTTCCGTCGCCTACGCCGGCAAGCACGATGCCGTCGAACTTAGCGTCGACGAAGGCCTGCATGGGCAGGGGCGAGCAGTTGGCATAGCCGTAGACGATGCCTACCTTGGGCAGTTCGGTGAGGTTGTCAACATAGAATTCGCTGTTGACAGTGTGCTTGTTTTCGAGCGTACGATTATAGATGGCTTCGCCGTTGTAGACATATCCCACCTTGCCGTAGTTAGCACCCTGGAAGGTAGCCACGTCCGTCGTATGCATTTTCACCACATCCTTGGCATCCAGCAGGAGGTTGTTCATGCAGCACATCACACCACGTCCCTTCGAGGCAGGGCTTGCTGCGGCAGCCACACCGGCATAGAGGTTGCCCGGTCCGTCGGCAGAGATACCCGTAGAGGGACGCATGGATCCCACGAGGATGACCGGTTTGTCACTGTGTACGGTCAGGCTGAGGAAGTAGGCCGTCTCCTCCATAGTGTCCGTTCCGTGTGTAATGACCACGCCGTCATACCCTTCTTCGTTCAGGAGTTGGTTGACGCGCTTTGCCAGCTTCAGCCATACTTCGTCGTTCATGTCCTGCGATCCGATGTTCACAAGCTGTTCGCCGGTGATGTCGGCCAGATAGAGCATCTGCGGGACTGCATCGATAAGCGTCTGCACCCCTACCTGTCCGGCACTGTAGGCCGACGAGGTGGCACTCTGGCTCACTCCGGCGATGGTACCGCCTGTAGCGATGATGCGCACTTTCGGTTTAGCACTTACGGAAATGCTGACGAGCAAGGCAACGGCCAGCATCAAAGAATACTTAAATGTCTTCATAATCATTGATTTTATAGGTTAGATTTTAAATGAATGAACTTGTCAGTAACAGAGCGTTATGATCAGGTAGCCCACGCCGATGGACACAAACGTCGTGATGAAGCCTGCCAGCTGGAACGAGTGGTTGATGACATAACGGCCGATACGCGTCGTACCCGTACGGTCGAAGTTGATGGCCGCCACCTCCGTGGGATAGTTCGGGATGAAGAAGTAGCCGTTGCACGCCGGAAACATGGCCACGAGAGCCATGGGAGGAAGCCCCAGACCAATACCCAGCGGATAGAGCGTGCGCACGGTGGCCGCCTGCGAGAAGAGCATGATGCTCATAAAGAACAAAGCCACGGAGAACAGGAATGGATACTGCGTCACCACGTCGGCAATGTGGCTCTTGAAAAACTCCATGTTGCCGTTGAAGAAGGTGTCGCCCATCCAGGCAATGCCGAAGATGCTCACCATGGCGTTCATGCCCGCACCGAAGACATTGCCCTTCACCGCATCGCTGACCTGCGCCTTGCCCACCAGCAAAATCAGGGCGGCAATGGCCATCATCACAATCTCTATCGTCTCGGGCATGGAGAGCGTCACATGCTCACCATTGTAGTCGAACGAGGGGCGCAGCGAGGGCACACTGCCAAACAACACCACCAGAAACACGCCCAGTAGGAAAGCCAGCACCGAGTATTTGGCTCGTGGATTGGGAGCCGTTTCGTTTTGCGCCATCTTCCGCGCATCCTCCTCCGGATTGATGATGCCCTCACGAACACGACGCTGGTATTCGGGATCGGCTTCGAGTTCCTTGCCCACCCGGTTCTGAACAAACGATGCCACGAGGATGGCAACGAGCGAGGCAGGAATACACACAAGGAGAATATCCTTCAGTTCCACACCCTTTCCGCCCAGCAAATCCGTAGAGATGATGGCCGCCGTGGCCGCACTCACCGGACTACCCGTAATGCCCAGCGACGCAGCGATCGTAGCCACGCTCATCGGACGCTCCGGTCTGATCTTCTGATTCGTGGCAATCTCCGAGATAATCGGCAACAGCGAGTAGCTCGTATGCGCCGTGCCCGCCACCAGACAGAACAGCCACGTCACCAGCGGACCATAATAAGTAATGTGTGTCGGATGCTTGCGGAGAAACCTTGCGGCCAGACCCACCAAATAGTCCAGTCCACCCGCTGCCTGCAAAGCCGCCGCCGCCGTGATCACCGACACGATAATCAACATCACGTCAATAGGAATCTTACCCGGATGCAGGCCAAACAAGAACACAAGGATGAACACACCCACCATGCCATAGATTCCCAGACCGATGCTGCCCACGCGCGCACCGATGAAAATCAACGCCAGCACTATCGCCAGTTGAAGAAGGACAATCGCAGTTGCCATAAGCTTTTCTTTGTATCAAGTTAAGGTTTACACACAGGACGGCACCCTGGAAAAGCCCAAGGCATGCCCCATTCCCGTATGGTTTCGCCTGCAAAATTAGAGAGAATCTCCCATATTCCGTTTACAAAAAGCAAACCGTTTTTTGTGAAATCCGAAACATTTTTGTAATTTTGCAACGAAAGACACACCCTTATCACCCTACTGACCCTTTGGAAAACACATCCTGGCAACATGAAGAACATACACAGTCTGGCAGAGTTTGCAGAAAAAAACAAGATAGAAGACACCTATGGAGCCATCGTCGCCACCATGGAAACCACACCCCTGTCGCTAAGTGCCGTCACCGACAGCGTCCAGTATGTCAGTTTCTATTCCTTTATGCTCATCGCTGACGGCCACGCTGACCTGAGCGTAGACCGAAAGCCACTGTCACTCCATCCCCATTCGCTCCTGCGACTGTCGCCCCACCAGCAAGCCGACATCCTCGCCTGCAGCAACGACTTCCACGCCGTCCACATCCTGTGCGACGCAACCTTCTACGAAGACATCATCCACAACGACGAGCACCTCACCGATGCCATACCCATGGGCATGCTCAATGCCTACCACATCTTTGCGATGAGCGAAACTAAGGCCGCCGAAATCCACGGACTATACTCTCAAATCCAGAAAACCATCCAACAGCCACACCTCTACAAAAAAGAAATGCTCACCTTCCTCGTCCACCTCCTTCAGATGACCACCTCCGAAATGCTCTACGACAACTATGCCGAGCCCCACGACCTGCAACACAAAGAAAACATCTTCAAAATCTTCATGCACCTCGCCGCACACAACTACCGAACCCACCGACAAATCAGCTACTACGCCGACCGCATGAACATCACACCCACCTACCTCTCGCGCATCGTGCGCCAAGTATCCGGAAACACCGCCTACGGCTACCTCTCTGGATTCCTCTATAACGAAGCCTGCCGACTCCTCACCACCACCGACCAAACCCTCGGAGAAATAGCACTCCAACTCAACTTCAACGACCAGTCAGCCTTCACCAACTTCTTCAAACAGAAAAGCGGAACAACACCCAGCCAATACCGAAACCAGTCGGCAACACCCCCTGTCCGCCCTTAGCGTTCCTCATCAGCCCCCTCACCACTTCAGCCAAGCAAAAGACCCCTATTAATAAAAAAAACAAACAACAACCCTTGCACATTTACAAAAGATGTAGTAACTTTGTAGCCGGACTCCCGAGTCGCGAATCTGCGGACTCCGACGTTGAAGAAGCCCAAGACATTGAAGACAAGACGGAGCGTTTTGAAGATATTATCCTCCTTTTGAAATGTGGAAGTTTCGGCACTGAAGGATAATGAACAAGGACGCTCACGTCCATTAGAATATGATGTCCTTATGGGATTAGTATATCTAATGGCGTGGGCTATTGTTTGTTGTATCAGTGCGGGTCTTTCCACAACCTCAAAAGGGCTTCATTCAATAGCTGCCACGCTTTTCGTTATCCAACTAACTAAGTAATACTAATCGCCTGACAAGGCAGTTTCGGGCACATAACTGACTTAATGTAAGCATGAAGAAATTAAGTTTTTTGTTTTTGCTAATGCTGACAGTATCAGTAGGAAGCGTACAAGCGCAATCGGTAGGCAACACGATCAAGTATGATGGCGTGACCTATACCTTTACGAGTGTGACCAGCGGAAACCGCACCGTCAAGATTACCAGCGTAGACAACACCGTCACCGGAGAGGTTTCCTTTCCCAGCGAAATCCTTGACGAAGAGGGAAACCATAGCTATATGGTGACGGATGCAAGTGTTTCTTGTTCCAGTGGAGTTACGGGAGTAGTCTTCCCAGAAGGCCTTAAAACTCTGTCTTCTATATCTGGAAATTCAGTTAAGACTATTAGAATTCCATCTTCAGTGACCTCTATCACGATACCGGGTTCTGTAAGCAGTTTTGCCGTAATGAGTAGTCTGGAAGCTTTCGTCGTTGATGCAGGCAATCCCAATTACTGTTCGCAAGATGGATGTCTGTATAATAAGGATATGACAACCCTACTGAAATATCCAAACGGCAAGCAGGATACACGTTTTTCCGTTCCAGAGGGTGTGAAGAAAATCACTTCTTTTTATTGTATCAATAACTCTAAACTTCAAGAACTTATACTCCCCAGCACAATGGAGTCAATTGCAAGGACTGCCATTTCTTGTTCGATAACAGAGATTGACATCCCTGCAAGTGTCAGTTCGTTAGAGCATCTGCACCTTTGTTCAAGACTTACAGCCTACCATGTTGCTGCTGACAATGAAAACTATTGCGACATCGACGGCGTGCTGGTCTCAAAAGATCAGAAAAAACTGATAGGCTTCCCAAGGGCGAAGCCCATAGATGGCGGTTGCTACACAGTTCCCTCATTCATTGAAGTTTTAGGCCAATACAGTTTCACCTCAAAAGGAGGCCTGCAGACACTCGACCTTTCAGAATCTAACGTCACCAGTATCGAAACAAGAGCTTTCCATAATTGCGGTGCCCTTACAACCATAATCTCAAATGACAAGCTGGAAAAGATAGGGACGGAAGCTTTCCGGGATTGTAAGAACATTAAGACTTTTGATTTCCCAGAATCTTTGAAGACTGTTGAGGCTGGAGCCTTCAATAATTGCGACTTGGAAACGGTCTATATTCCGGCAACCCTCACATCCATAGGAGCAGGAGTATTCCAATCTAATAAAAATTTAAAGGCCTTTTCTGTATCCGATGAAAACCCAAAGTACAGTGCCCTTGACGGAGTGTTGTTCAATAAGACCAAAGAAACGTTGGAAATGTACCCTCCCGGCAAGGAAGATGAACACTACGACATTCCCGAAGGAACAGTTACGGTAGCTAGTAGTGCTTTCAATTCAGTACAACATCTTCAATCGGTCAACATTGCAAGCACGGTAGCACAGTTTGGTGTTCATGCATTCTATGCTTGCAGCATGTCAACGGTTACCTTTTCCACTCCATCTTCTTTGGAAACAATATCTGCCGGGGCGTTTTACAGCTGTGCGAATCTTTCCTCAATAGAGATACCTGCAACAATAAATACAATTGCTTACACGGCCTTTTATAACTGCCAATCGTTAGAAGAATTTAAGATTCCTGACAATTCACAACTGACATCCATTGGTGTGGGAGACGTGAACAACACTCCCTTCGGTGCCAGCCACCTCAAAACATTCGTTGTAGGAAAGAATACAAAATTGACATCCATTGGATATTTGTACAGCACCTATTTGGAGAAGCTCGTCATAGAGGAAGGGAATACAGCACTGACGAGTTTAACAGGACTAAAGAACCTCACGAATCTGCGTGAGGTGAACATTGCCCCCGACTGCGGCATCAAGGCGATTGGCAAAGAAACTTTCTGGGGCTGTACTGCATTGGAGCGTCTGACGCTGCCGCAGACGGTACAGACGTTGGGTGTGAACGCGTTCTACAACACGCCGAACCTCAAGGAAATCGTCTTCGCCGAGCCTTCGCAGTTGAAGACGATCAGCGAGAATGCATTCCAGAAGTGCGGCATTGAGCAGTTCACCCTGCCCGAGTCCGTCGTCCGCATAGACCGGCAAGCCTTTCACGGCTGCGACGTGCTGCAAGAAGTGAACCTTCCCAAGAATACGACTTCTGTCGATCCGGAAGCATTCTACCTCTGTTCGCAGCTCAAGGCCATCAATGTGGACAAGGAAAACGAGGTGTATTCGAGTGCTGACGGCTACCTTTGCAACAAGGAGAAGACCGAACTGATGATTTTCCCTGCCGGAAAAGCTTCCAACAACTTCACGCTACTGCCTCCGTCGTTGACGAAAATAGGCAAGCAGGCGTTCTTTGGCTGCAAGAACCTGCAGAAGGTGATGATCCCGAAGAAGGTGACGGCCATCGACGAGAGTGCTTTCTGGCTGTGCGACAACCTGAAAGACATCGTACTGCTGGGCGATGCGCCTATTGCTGCTGAATCCGTCGGCACAAAGGCGTTCCCCACCGACATGGCATCAACGGCCAAATTGTGGGTGCGCCATAGCAAGACGGCCGACTATCAGGCTGCTGACTTCTGGAAGGAATTCACAGACATAGAAGAAGCAAAGCTCACTGCCGACGGAGCCTACGAGTTCTTTGCCATGGACGACACGAAGGCAAACCTGCTGAGCATACAGAAGGACGACGAAACACTCATCATCCCGGAAACCGTCGAGGCCGACGGCAACAGCTACACTGTGGATCTCATCGGCGACTATGCCTTCGAAGACTGCCATGCCGCCATCAACGAGGTCATTGTCAACCATCCCGTGAGCTACGTCGGAGCCCGCGCCTTCGTCAACGGCACCCGTCCGGCACAAATCCAGAACGTGTTCTTCGTCGGAACCACACCTGCGACAGAGGTGGCCACGGCAAAGTTCGACATCTCGCAGACCTATGCAGAGGTGAATGCCAGCCAGCATCTATATGTCAAGAAGTCAGCCCTGGAGACCTATCAGACGGCATGGCCGCAACTCCGGGAGCAACTCTCCTACCAGATTCCGCTGTCAATGGGCAGCGAGTACGGCACCTTCTGCCGCGAGTTCGACACCGACCTCTCCGAACTCAATGCCAGCACCACACACGAAGGCTGGCCCAATGTCATCGCCTTCACTGCCGGAAAGTATGCAAAAGGCACCGACGAAGAGGGAAACCCCTGCTACTATGTACGCATGAAGAGCATCAACCTCAACGCAGCCGAGGGCGACGGCACCTATATCCCAGCCAATACGGCCGTGCTGCTGCGAACGATGGATGGTGCAGCATCGACCAGCGAATTCTTCTATCAGATACATGAAGACGACTTGGAAGACTATTCAGCCGACAACCTGATGTGCGGAGTCACTGTGAAAGCACGGGAAGTGCAGCCCACAGAGGACGAATATACCAACTTTCTCGTATCGGGCGGCATGCTCCACAAGATGACCGTACCGCGTACGTTCCCCGCCCATAAGGCCTACATGCGCATTCCAACCGTCGACATCGAAGCGGCAGGCAGCAAAGTGCTCATGCTCTTTGAGGAGACTGATGCGGAAGAAGGCATGGGGGAAGACATTCCCGCCAGTAACGAACCGACGGACACCGACGACGAAACTTCAACCAACACGGAAGAGCACGCTGCCATCGTTGACGGCATCAACGCGCCGACGCAGGACGAAGCACCCGTCATCCACAACATCAACGGACAGCTCATCCAGAACAGCCTGCAAGCACTACCCAAGGGCATTTACATCGTGAACGGAAAGAAAACAGTCATAAAATAAAGAAGTACGAAAACACAATGAGAAAGACATATAGATCCCCCATAATCGAAATAATAAGCATGAAAACAGAAGGCATCCTCTACACCGCCAGCCCCAAGCAGGGCAGCGACGATTCAGGAACCCTCCCCATCGAAGCCAAGCCAGTGGTGATAGAAACAGAAGAATGGGAGGAAGAACCAGATGAAATGAACACCAGTCTTCCCCACTTCACCATTTGGGCAGACTAAGTCCTCAGACTTTTCGTACTGAAAACAAAAATCGGAGCTCCGTTTGTGGGCTCCGATTTTTTATCATCTTCCTATAGGGGACGTGTCAGTCGTCCCATGGGTTGAAGGGTTTGGGGTAGGCATCTTCGCCGAAGGGCTTGGCTCCTGCTCCTCCGTCGTCGCTTTGGTCGCTGTTGTCTATGCCGGAGGTGGTGAGGAGGTGGGTGCGCGGTTGGGTGATGATGCGTT
>CAMHEA010000033.1 GCA_946184025.1 uncultured Prevotella sp. | reverse complement strand
TCGATTGCGCCATTGCAGATGTGGCTATCGCACACATACATGCAAAAAGAAACCATTTTTTCATATCACTATTCTGTTTTTCTTATTATACAAAAGTTCACAACTTACACAAAGCGTTCACAAAGTTACTGATTTTTTCCGAAAAACCTTTGCTTTTCTACTTAGATTCCTTATTTTTTCTTCCATTTGTACAACAGGAACCGACAAAAGGGAAAGTCTAATGGGCTACAAAAACGTTTTTTGAAGCCATTCACAAGTTTTTCTGCTAAAGAATGCAGGAAAATCGCAAGGAAATCAGTATCTTTGCAGCTAGGTACATCCTGTCTGAAATACAGGAACGAATCGATTACAAACGACAAAAACATTAATGAACATGAACGTTTTACTCATCAACGGAAGCCCACACGCTAAAGGTTGCACCTACACAGCCTTATCGGAAATAGAAAAGACATTACGCGAAAACGGCATAGACACCGAACTCATCCACGTCGGACACAAAGATATTCATGGCTGCATCGCTTGCGGAAAGTGCATGGAAACAGGCAAATGTGTCTTCAACGATCTTGTTAATGAGGTAGCACCAAAGTTCGAAGCAGCCGACGGGATTGTCATTGGCAGCCCTGTCTATTATGCCAGCATCGCCGGAGGTCTCAAGTCCTTCCTTGACCGGCTCTTCTACAGCACCCGTTTCGACAAGCGAATGAAGGTCGGTGCAGCTGTTACTTCTGCACGCCGCGCCGGCACCATCGCCACTTTCGACATCATCAACAAGTATTTCTCCATCGCACAGATGCCCATCGCCACCAGTTTCTATTGGAACGAGGTGCACGGAGCCAATGCGGAACAGGTCGTCCAAGACGAAGAAGGCATGCAGTGCATGCGCCAACTTGGCCGTAACATGGCTTTCCTCATCCGTGCCATAGCTGCCGAGAAAGCCCTTAACGGCCTGCCCGAACAAGAGCCACGCGTCTGGACAAATTTCATCAGATAGCATCCGGACATCTACAACAAGGCACTTGATAACAAACAGCAAGCAACCGTCATGGAATATATGTCACAAGAAGGCTACGACAAACTCGTAGCCGAACTCAAGCAGTTGGAGAGTATAGAGCTGCCACGCGTAAAAGAAGCCATTGCCGAAGCTCGCGACAAAGGCGACCTCAGCGAGAACTTCGAATATCACGCTGCCAAACGCGAACAAGGAAGGCTCCTCAGCCGTATTCGCTTCAAGCAGCGGGTACTCGCCCATGCCCGTGTTCTTGACACCTCGCGTCTTGGAACAGACAGCGTACAACTCCTCAGCAAGGTAGAGATGACGAACATGGCCAATGGAAGCCGCATGACCTATACCATTGCCAGCCCGCACGAAGCCAACATCCGCGAAGGAAAGATTTCCATCAAGTCGCCTATTGCCCAAAAGCTACTCAACAAGAAAGTTGGCGACATTGTAGAAGTAAGGGTTCCTGCCGGCACGCTCCACTTTCGCATCGACAGCATCCAACTATAGTCTTGCCAGCAAAAGCTGTTGACAAGACTCCGTATGAATCACCTATATCCTGTTCCCGCAAGCAGGTGAAGTCCTTTTCCTTTCGCCTCAAAGTGGCACCGGCCGTGAATTACGGCAGAAAAAACAACAAGAACCGCCGCAGACCTATATCGGAGAATCTGCAGCGGTTCTTGTTGGTTGGACAAAACGAAGACTAATCGCGCGGCTTGAGGTTCGTTGCCTTGAGCATCTCTGCCACTTCGTCGTTGATGCGCTGTGCAAACTCTTCCTTTGACATCGTAGCTTGCTCACCGCCGCCCTGCTTACGCATGGAGACAAGGCCTTCGGCCGCTTCCTTCTCACCGACGATGACCATATAGGGCACACGCTTCAGTTCGTTGTCGCGAATCTTTCGGCCTATCTTCTCGTTACGATCGTCGACATTGGCACGCACACCCTGTGCATCCAAGAAGTGCTGAACCTCCTGCGCATAGTCGTTATACTTCTCCGAAATCGGCAGGATGGCTACCTGGTCTGGTGTCAGCCACAAGGGGAAGTGACCTGCGGTGTGCTCGATAAGTACGGCAGTGAAACGCTCCATAGAGCCGAACGGTGCACGGTGGATCATCACTGGAGTCTGCTTCGAGTTGTCTTCGGCGGTGTATTCCAGCTTGAAGCGTTGCGGCAGGTTGTAGTCCACCTGAATGGTACCCAACTGCCAACGGCGGCCAATGGCATCCTTCACCATGAAGTCAAGTTTCGGGCCATAGAAAGCGGCCTCACCCAACTCTACTCTTGCCTCCAGTCCCTTTTCCTTGCAGGCATCGATGATGGCCTGCTCAGACTCTGCCCAGACCTCGTCGGAACCGATATACTTCTGCTTGTCGTTAGGGTCGCGAAGCGAAATCTGCGCTTCCACATTCTCAAACTTGAAGATCGAGAACACGGCCTGTATGATATCCATCACGCGGAGGAATTCGCCTTTCACCTGATCGGGGCGGCAGAAGATGTGGGCATCGTCCTGCGTGAACGAGCGGACACGCGTCAATCCATGCAGCTCACCACTCTTCTCGTAGCGGTAGACCGTACCGAACTCGGCAATGCGCAGCGGCAGGTCCTTATAGGAACGCGGTTTCCACGCAAACACCTCGCAGTGGTGCGGGCAGTTCATGGGTTTGAGCATATACTCCTCGCCCTCTTCCGGTGTTGTGATAGGACGGAAAGCATCCTTTGAATAATGGGCATAGTGGCCGGAAGTCACATAGAGGTTCTTACCGCCAATGTGCGGAGTGATGACTTCCTGATAGCCGAAGTTCTTCTGTATCTTGCGCAGCATGTCTTGCAGACGCAGACGCAACTCCGTGCCCTTCGGCAGCCAGATGGGCAAGCCCTTGCCGACACGCTCAGAGAACATGAACAGCTCCATCTCCTTGCCAATCTTGCGGTGATCGCGCTTCTTGGCTTCTTCCAACATCAACAGATACTCGTCGAGCATCTTCTTCTTCGGAAAGGTAATACCATAGATGCGCGTCATCTGCTCGCGTTCGGCATCGCCACGCCAGAAAGCTCCGGCGGCACTCGTAATCTTCACGGCCTTGATAAGACCCGTGCTGACGAGGTGGGGACCGCGGCAGAGATCCGTAAACGCACCCTGCGTGTATGTAGAAATGGTTCCGTCCTCCAAGTCCTGTTCGATGTGCTCGCACTTGTAAGTCTGTCCGTCGGCCGCAAACTCCTTCAGTGCATCAGCCTTCGACACTTCCTTGCGAACCACCGGTTCGTCCTTCTTGGCCAGTTCCATCATCTTTGCCTCAATCTTCGGGAAATCATTCTCGCTGATAGCCACGCCGTCGGCAGGCATTACATCGTAGAAGAACCCGTTTTCAACAGCAGGTCCGAAGCCAAACTGGATACCCGGATAGAGTTCTTTTAACGCCTCTGCCAGCAAGTGGGCGGAAGTGTGCCAGAACGTGTGCTTTCCTTCCTCATCCTCAAACTTGTAGAGGGCAATGGTAGCATCGTTGTTGATAGGGCGATTCAGCTCTACTGTCTCACCATTGACACCGCAAGATACAACGTTGCGGGCGAGAGCCGGCGAGATGCTCTCGGCGATTTGATAACCAGTGACACCCTGTTCGTACTCACGGACAGAACCGTCTGGGAATGTGATTTTAATCATAACAACTTGATATTTTTATTAATCGCTTGCAAAATTAATACATTGTTTCGAGATAATAGAACGATTCCTGCAAAGATTTTCGTTTTTTCGCCCATTAAGTGCCACACCGCGTGCATCTCACTGAGAAGTTTCCTCCTTGCGTAGGCGCTCCATCTCGGAATAGAGAAAATGGTGCACGCGGAAGAAATCGTGCAGTTCCACCTTGAGATAGTTGCCAATATCGGGAATCTGAGACGTAAAGATGAAGACCGACTTACAATGAATGTCCATCGTCTTTTCCTCGTCACTGATGGTAAAGACCGTCGTCACGGCATTGCGCAAGTTCGACGCATTAACCGCCTTACGCAACCGCGACACCTCGTCAATGTCCTGCAACCCCATGCGATACCAGAAGACATCCCAAATCGTAATATACAGTCGGTCGTTCGATGCGTCAGCTTGGAAATTCTCACCTTGATAGGCGAAATAGATCCGCCCGTCTTCCTGATCAATTTCATACTGGCAACCAACCTGTGTCAGTGTTTCCAACAACAAATCGCGTGTTCCTTTCATCTCCAGTTCCTTTTCCGATGCGTTACTTTCTGCCAATCCAGCCGGATGCGGTCCATCCCCGATGCCTTCAAAGGACGGGCTTTCAGCCTCATCCGCAACAGTTTCCTTTTGTCTCTCTTTCCATTGCCAACAGAGAATGACGACTCCCACAACAAGCAGACAAGCAATCCATTCACTCATAGCACTATATATTGATTTTTATACGTCCTCTTACTATTTTCCGTACAAAGGTAAATTCTTTTTTCCACATCGCAAAACATTCCTCCAAACTTTGTACGCAATCCCCCACATTGAGGTACGGATTCTCTCACAAAGGAGAATCCCCGTCAAGTAATACAGGCTTTATTACGCAATAATTTAGGGTAAATTACACGGTAATATAGGGTTTATTGCCTTGCTATATAGGGCATATTACCAGCTGGCTGGGCAAGAAGCGAAACGAGAAAGAGCCTTGGGGGATGCGCCTGCGAAGCTCGCTGACGTCACGGCCGCGTCATCAGCAACGGGGCTTTGCCCACAGTGTAGAGACGGCGGTTGGAGTCTATCCACCTGTCGGAGTTCTGCGGAACAGGCCGTCGGCCGCTTTTCACCTCACGCCGGAGCTGTCGTGCCTGACGGAAATCCTTCCACCGCTTGATGACGTAGTCGAGTTGCTGGAGTGCCAGTTGACTTTCTCCGGCATGAAAATAGCAATAAGCACGATTGTACCAATAGTCACGGCTGTCGGGACGCAGGTCAATGGCGCGCGTATAGTCCACGGCAGCACTGTCGTAACGTTCCTGCCGGATGCGGCTCATGGCTCGCAAGTCATAGATGTCGGCAACATAGGGGTTCAGCTTGATGGCTTCCGTACAATCATGCTCGGCTCCGGCATAGTCCTCCAAATGATACTTGGACTTTCCCAGCAGATGCCAGGCTTCGTACATATTGGGTTTCAGAGAAATGACTCTCTCAAAATAGTCCATGGAAGCAACATAGAAACCGGAAGAAAGATTGCGACGCCCTTCTTCCATCATCTTCTTGATGTTGTATTGCGCCGCTACTGGCTGGACGGAAAAGAGCAACAACAGCCTCAGCCCCACCCTCACGACTGAGGGAAACTTGAATAGCTTGGTCGAAAAGATTGCTTTCATGGACAGAAATGACATTTGGACGGACTATTGAAGTTCTCCTGAAAAGGGAGGATCGGAATGGAGGCGGAAAGCCACGAAGGCTCTGCGGGCTTATGCTTTGACTGGCTTGGTGCGATAGCCACAACGATAGCGTCCTTTCAGCAAGGCCGCGAGCTTACTCTTGATGAGCTGCTTGCGAAGGGGTTTGATGTGGTCTACGAACATTTTTCCGTCAAGATGGTCGAACTCGTGCTGCATGACACGAGCCAGGTAGCCGTCAATCCATTCATCATGGGGCTGCAACTGCTCATCAAGCCATTGAACACGGATGCGCGTGGGACGTTCAACCTTCTCATGTATGCCGGGAAGGGAGAGGCAACCTTCTTCCATGGACTCCATTTCCGTATCGTCGAACTCCACAATATGGGGATTGATGTATGCCCGCCGGAAATCTTTGTACTCGGGAAGGTCGTCACTGAGCACATCAAGGTCAATGACCGCCAGACGGATCGGCTTGCCAATCTGCGGTGCCGCGAGCCCGACACCTTCTGACTGGGTAAGGGTTTCAAACATGTTCTTGATGAGTTCATCAAGCCCCTCATAGTCTGTGGGAATGTCTTGCGCCTCTTTTCGCAGGACGGGCTGTCCATATATATAAATAGGTAATACCATATAGGGATTTTTCTGATATGTTTTTGATGTTTTTATGAAAAGCGGATACTTGCCACTGCCTATGACCTGAACCTGCGTGATTCCATGTAGTTCTGCAGAATGATGGTCGCGCTGATTTCATCAACCAGAGCCTTGTTCTGCCGGGCTTTCTTTTTGAGACCTCCGTCGAGCATGGCCTGATGAGCCAGCACACTGGTAAAGCGTTCATCATAGTATTCGATGGGTACTTGCGGCATGGCCTTTCGCCAACGGTTGACAAACTGCTGCACACGAGCCAGGTTCTCGCTGGGCTCTCCATTGGGTTGCCTCGGTTCTCCGATGATGATGCGCTCTATCGGCTCCTTGGCAATATAGGCCTGCAGATATTCGAACAATTCAGATGTAGAAACAGTCGCCAACCCGCCAGCAATAATCTGTAGCGGGTCGGTGACTGCCAATCCTGTACGCTTGCGTCCGTAGTCAACGGCTAAGATTCGCATGCCGGATCGTTACTGGGCAAACAAGAGCCATGCGTCGGCATAGCTTCCGCGAAGTTGGTCACGGCTGTTCACAGCTTCACCCTTGCTGTCAAAAGTCGTTGCAATCACACGGTACATATTGCGATCGGCATTGTAGCCCAGCTGCGCGGGATAGCCTGCAGCCTTCAGACGCTGCTGCAAGCCTACGGCATTGGCCTTCACAGAGAAGGAACCGACAACAACACTGTAATTTTTCAGTCCTGCACCGTCAACGACCGACAGTCTCTCCTGTCTTACTACGGCATTATCAGTATTGTCTACAACACGCGTATCCGTCACGGGAGTCTCCGTTGTCATCGGAGTAACCGACGGCGTATAAGAATCCTGAGTCTGGACAGGGTCAACAGTTGTCACATTGTTTTCGTTTGCTTTTGCCTTTTCATAAGCTTTCTTGTACGCACTTTCACTCGACTTGCAACTGGTGAAAGCCATAGCTACACATACGGCAGCACTGAAAACCACTAATTTCTTCATAATTTTCTTTCCTTTCTTATTATTAATAATATTGTTTCATCAAAAAAACATGTGCCGTAGCAACATGCTCATTTTCATCTTTACAACGTGCGAAGTTACGAATTATCATTCAAAAGGCGAAAAAAACGGCACATAAAGTTTGTTAAATGAGAGAAAACGCACTTTTTTAACATAAAAAAGGCATCAAAAAGATTGCAGAACGGGAAACAATTACTATCTTTGCCTTTGTGAACAGCATTTTATTTATTAACAGTTTAAATATTATCAATATGAAGACATTAGGTTATATCGGAGCTTTTCTCGGCGGAGCTATCGCTGGAGCTGCCCTCGGACTGCTGATGGCACCGGAAAAAGGAGCTGACACGCGTACTAAGATTGCAGACGCCGTAGACGATTTCTGCAAGAAACATGACATCAAACTGTCGCGTAAGGAGATGGACGACTTCGTTGACGACATCAAAGACTCAGCAGAGGAGTTGTAAGAAAAGGCAAAGGTAAAGGCATGGAAGCATCCCCCAGGCAAGAGGAATGTTATGCCTTTACCTTCATCACGCTCTTTTTAGTATTACATTGATTGACGATGACAATGTTTTCCAACGATAATAACGTAGAGACCATAGCCCAGCTCGTTGAAGTGGTGAAGCACTACATCGGACTACAGTCCGAGTATGTGCGCTTGGATGTTATTGAAAAGGTGGTAAGACTCCTTACGGTCATTGCCATCGTGACGATGTTTGCCTTGTTGCTTATCATCTCCCTTATCTACTTTTCTTTTGCAGCAGCCTATGCTTTGGGCAACTGCATAGGGCTGCCGGCAGCCTTCTGTATCATCGGAGGTTTCTATTTTCTTGTACTCATCTTGTTCATTCTTTTCCGCAAGCAGTTCGTCGAGAAACCCTTGGTACGTTTCCTGGCCAGCCTGCTCATGTCAAAATAAGTACGTTTATGTTCAATTCCAATAACGACCTCACGTCACCCGTCTATAAGAACCTGGACGAAATTCGGCTCCGCAAGGCGCAGCTGCTGACGGAAATCACGAAAGACAACAACAGGATGAAAGGAATGTGGAGCGATTTGTTCCACAAACCCAAAGAGAATGTGACGCCGACATCCCGTTTTTCGGGAGCCGTTAAGACCGGAGCCGGCGTACTCGACGGGCTCATCCTTGGCTGGAAGCTCTACCGGAAGTTTGGAGGAAAGAAGAAAACCAAGTCCAACAAGTTCCTGGGCATTTTTTAGACGGCCGTTACCCGACTCTATTCCACATTGATTTCCATGCCGTCATAGGCAAACGCAAAGCCTTCAGGCAGCCGTTTGTCAGCTTCTTCATGGAATCCGATGTCGTGAGTCAGATGCACCAAAAAAGTGCGTTTAGCCCCAATCCGACGTGAAAAAGCGATGGCATCTCCGACCAGTTGATGCGAATGATGCTCCCTTTCCCACCGCAAAGCATTCACCACCAAGACCTCCGTACCCTCCAAATACGGAAGTTCCTCATCATCAATGCTTTTCATGTCAGTGATATAAGCCAGTTTCCCGATACGAAATCCCAAGATAGGAAGCTGTCCGTGCATCACCGTAAACGGAACAACATCCACGTCACCGAGACGCAAAGGCACATGCGGTTCAATCGTATGAAGATCCAGTTTGGGTGCACCCGGATATAGTTTCGTAGTAAAGCAATAGGGCATTGTCACCCGCAACGCATCCGCCACATCTTGTTTGGCGTAGAGATGTATATCACCGAAGACGCAAAAGCCCCGAAGATCGTCAATGCCCGCCACATGGTCATAATGTATGTGGGTCAGCAACACGCCGTCGAGCGGCTTGAACGGGAAGGGCATCAACTGCATACGAATGTCTGGACCGCTGTCGATAAGGATGCGTGCATGTTCCGTTTCCAACAGGGCAGCCTGCCTGTATCGTTTGTCTTTGGGATTTTTACTCTTGCATACCTCGCACTGACACCCCATGACAGGTACACCAGCAGAAGTTCCTGAGCCCAATATGGTTAGTTTCATACTTTATTCTCCATTTAATCCGATATCCGTCAGATGATATTCACTTCCGGATGAATGTCAATACCGAACTTTTCTTTCACGTCCTGACGGATAGTCTGACACAAGTGAACGATGTCGGCTCCCGAAGCACCTCCTCGGTTCACCAAGACTAAGGCCTGCCGTTCGTAAACACCGGCTTTTCCGAGGCTCTTCCCTTTCCATCCACATTGGTCGATGAGCCACCCGGCAGGAATCTTTTCATGGGTTTCATCCACCGAATAGTGCGGCATCGCAGGATACTGCGCCACTAAGGAATCGTATTTCTCCCGTGGAACGATGGGATTCATAAAAAAACTGCCTGCATTCCCCAGCACTTTCGTATCTGGAAGTTTGGCATTACGGATATCGACAATCGTCTGACGGAGTTGTTGAAGCGACGGTTCTGACATGCCCTTTCGTTCCAGTTCGGCTCGTATGTTTCCGTAATCCAGATGGAGTGTCCGCTCCTTACTGAGCCGAAAAGTCACACTGGTAATCAGGAACTTCCCTTTCCACGCATCTTTGAACTTGCTGTGGCGATAAGAATAGCCACAATCCTCGCCCGAAAACGTCTTCAAGGCTCCGCTGCCCAGTTCAACGGCGTCGACAGACACGATCAAATCCTTTGCTTCCACACCGTAGGCACCGATGTTCTGTACGGCACAGGCACCCACCTCTCCTGGAATCAAAGAAAGGTTTTCTGCTCCATACCAGTCATTTTCAACGCAAACACCGACGACATCGTCCCACGTCTCGCCCGAAGCGGCTACGACCCATACGCTCCCATCTTCTTTCTCCGAGGCAGCAATACCTTTCATAGCCGAATGGATAACCGTTCCGGGAAAGTCGCCCGTCAGCAGCAAATTGCTACCTCCGCCCAAAATGAGCAGCGGACCGTCCTCCGCAGTCAGCGACTGAGCGATGCCAACAGCCTCTTCCTTCGTCTCATACTCCAGAAAACGACGACAACACGCATCGATACCGAACGTGTTGTGCGCTAAAAGGTTATAGTTCTTTATATCTTTCATTATTCTAATGCTTCAACATGACGGCTGTTATCCGAAAGGCACCATAACCCAATGCGAGGCCAGCTGCTTACCTACGGATTCCAAACCACCTTCCTCCCCTTGCGAAGGAAGAAGCCAAGGCTCAAAGATGCAGCTTGACGAGCTTCCATTTTCCGCCCAGCTTCTGAAACCTGAGCTGTGTTTCCAGACCGTTGGCAATACCCTTGAAGAGGAAAATCTTCTCATTGTCCTCCATATACTTCTGTCCATAGAGGATGTTATAAATCTGATCGCCCGGCACTTCTGGCACATACTCCGACCAAGAGGAAGCAGGAATCTTCGTCTTCACATACCGGTCTTCCTCCTCGCCGTTGGGATCCGGACCGTAATATGCCAACGGATTCTTCACATTGGCCATCTGGAAAGACTTGTCTGAGAAGAACTTCTGCAAGAAAGCAAGGAACGAGGCGTTCTGACTCTGCCCCAATCCCACGGTACGCAACTCCGTCAGCATCCATTTTCCGTCAGGATGATTAAACACATATTGCTCCACCACACCCTGTTTCAAATGGATCTTTTCCACGATGACCGTATCGGCTTTCGTCTTGGCCACCGATTCCATCTGCTTTTCGCTGTCGAAAATCTGCGTATAATACTCCTGGTTCTGATAGAAACGCTCCATACGCCATGCACCGCGCTCTATCATGCGTACCTTGCCACCATTGGTTGCCTTCAAAGGAAACTGCACACGCGCCATCTGTACCTTCTTCTTACTGATGAAGTCAAAGAAGAAATCAGCAAACAACTTGTCTGCCGCCTTCGGCATCGGCGCAGCCTCCACCACGCTGTCAATTTTAGTGGTGTCTGTCGTGTCTGCCAGCATCGAATCGCGGGCCGTGCTGTCAGCACCCTCAGTCTTTTTGTCGGAGCAACCCGTCGTGAAGCAAAGCATTGCCATGCACATCAGGATAGCCACCAAGCCAAACTTTCTCATGTTTCTTTAACACTTAATTGATAGATCCAAATCCAAAGCGGCTTCGGAACTTCCTCGCCGCACATTCTCTCATGCCTGCAAAGGTACGCATAAGCGAGCAATAAGCCAAATTTATTTGTGTTTTTTCGACATGGAAAAGATTCCAAAAAGTATACATCGGCAAGAAAAAAGAAGCATCAACAAAATAAGCGCATGTCAAAAACACGACTTTCGCTGGGCAACAAGATCCAACATCCACTCCATTTCTGGCAGCAACATCAGGCAATATAGCCTATATTTCCAAGTAATAAAGCCTATCTTACAAAGTAATATACCCTATATTGAAAAGCAATTTACCCTTTATTACTTTTCGCACACAGCCTTGCAACAACAGAAAAGACTTCTTGAGACAGGAAACCGGAGGTTGAAAACTGGAGTTCATCACCCAAAACATCCAACGCTCCAAATGCCCAATACCCTCCAAAAGGCATTCTCACATGAAAAAGCACGTCTCAACCGAATGCGGGCGAATAAGGTTGCGTCTCAACAAAAAATGCAGGCTTTCGTGTTTTCACGGCTTCAAAATTTGGCTTTTTGCCCACTTATGCGTACCTTTGCACGGAATTAATTCACAGACTATGCTTTTAGAGAAAATAGAACAGATGCTCAGGGAGGTGAGCGAGCTGTCGGCACAGAATGCCGAAGAGCTGGAAGCACTCCGACTGAAATACCTGAGCAAGAAAGGTGAAATCAATGCGCTGATGGCCGACTTCCGTAATGTGGCTGCCGACCAGAAGAAAGCCATCGGTATCAAAATCAATGAGCTGAAGCAGACGGCTCAGCAACGCATCAACGACCTGAAAGAGCAGTTCGAAACGGCTGAGGCGCAGGGAGAGGACATTGATTTGACACGCACAGCCTATCCGATTGCACTGGGAACGCGCCATCCGCTGACAATCGTGGAGAACGAGATCATTGACATCTTCAAACGGATGGGGTTTGTCTTGGCCGACGGTCCGGAGATCGACGACGACCAGCATGTGTTCACCATGCTGAATTTCGCAGCCGACCATCCTGCCCGCGACATGCAGGACACTTTCTTCATTGAGCAGAATCCCAACGATGTAGCCAAGAACGTGATTCTCCGGTCACACACCAGTGGCGACCAGTCGCATTATATGGCCACCCATGAGCCGCCGATACGCATTCTCTGCCCGGGACGCGTGTATCGCAACGAGGCCATCAGCGCCCGTGCCCACTGCTTTTTCCACCAGGTAGAAGGATTGTATGTTGACAAGAACGTCAGCTTTACAGACCTGAAGCAGGTGTTGCTCACATTTGCCCGCGAGATGTTTGGCCCAGACACGAAGATTCGTCTGCGCCCCAGCTACTTCCCGTTCACGGAGCCGAGTGCCGAGATGGACATCAGTTGCCACATCTGCGGTGGTGAGGGTTGCGGTTTCTGCAAGCATACCGGTTGGGTAGAGATACTGGGTTGCGGCATGGTGGATCCCAACGTGCTCGAAGCCTGCGGCATTGACAGCTCCGTCTACAGCGGCTATGCCTTCGGCATGGGTGTGGAACGCATCACCAACCTGAAATACCGAGTTTCCGACCTGCGTATGTTCTCGGAGAACGACACACGCTTCCTCAAGGAATTTGAAGCTGCAAACTGACGCTTTCAGAAAACCTTAAGGGAGTACAATATAAATAAGGAGGAGTGAGAAAAGTTTTCTTGCCTGCAAACTGACAGCAAGACGGTTCTCACTTCTCCTTATTCATTCTATATTCTCTACTTAAATACTGTCAAAATAGCTCATAATGGTATTCATAAACGGTGTAATTTCGCGGTTGTGAATGCCTCCGTAGCGGTCGACAGACTGCATGCTGTAGGCTACGAACAAACGTTTCTTGGCTCGTGAGATAGCGACATAGAACTTACGCGCGTCTTCATCATCCTGCCGTTGCGTCTTATTATAGAAATTCGGATAACGACCGGCCACGGCATCGAACACGATGACATTATCGAACTCCAGCCCCTTGGCTTTATGAACAGTGGTCACATACACCTTCTCCTCCAGACTGTTGCTGTTGCAGAAGTCTGACTCCTTCATCGTGCCAAGCTCCATGAGATGACGGCCTAACAGCCATGCCAGCGATGCCTGTGGCGGTTCCTCCATCAGAATGTCTTGTTGCAGATAGCCTGTCAGATAATGCAACCGCACCACCTTATCTATATATCTTTCCTCAACAAGGAACGTATGGAAGGCTTTGAGTTCACAGACCAAGGCCGACTCCGGTGCTTTGTTTGGCAGATAAAGCCGCCGTATGGAGGAAAGATAGATGTCGCCGTAATTGGCGCGGAGCTTATTGACAAGCGGTCGGACACGAGGATGACTGATGAACGCCTGTTGCCCGGCAAGCCGTTCCGCTGCTTTCTCATGGCAAAGTGCCAATAGGCTGACTGTGGCTTCCACATCATCGATGGCCCGATGGGAGTTCTCTCCGGTCAGCCGGAACCTTTCCAACAGCGACTCCAGTTTGTAGGAATGCAGACCAGGCTCCAACAAGTGCATCAGATGTAATGTATCGAAAGCACACCGTCCCATCCACGCAGTCCTTTGTTCCTCATCCTTGATTGTGTGAGCCACCATTTGCACGTCGAACATCACATTATGCCCCACCACCGGACTGTCCCCGACATACGCCAAGAAGCGTTCCACAGCCTTACCAGAATCCATCAGGAGCCCTTGCCGCTCCTTTTCACGATAGATTGCCACCATCGGATTGACTTTCGAGCCGAGCATGGCCGGTATGTCCTTATCTGTGCGGATGTAAAGGTCCAACGGCTCTCCCACGATTCGTCCTTGTCTCACCCGCATGGCAGCAATCTCAATCACATCATCGGCCATCGTATCTGTTCCCGTTGTCTCCGTATCAAACACCACCATATCCTCCTGCCCATAGCGGTGCACAAAATCGGCCATGCAGGTATTCCCGTCATACCGTATGAGATCGGCCGGAGAGATGGCCAGCTGTCTCAGTTTGCGGAGGAAACGACGTGCCAAGGGATTAGAGGAAAACACCTTCAGCCCTTTCAACAGGCGCGCCCATGCAATGAAGTCACATTCATTAGACAGCACCGAGAGGTGAGCCAGCAGCAGCTTCACCTCTTTTGTGTCAAAGAGATCACGCCCAGACACCTTGAAGTGCCGGAGTCCCAGTCCCGTCATGGCTTCGCTGATACCGTCGGCATCTGCATTGGCATTCACAACTACCGCCGTGGTCTCTTCAGGGAACTCCTCATGGAGGCTATTGGCCAACAAAGCCACATCGCGGCTTTCCGTTTCCAGGGTGCTACTGGGAAGGATTCTCAGATATCCCTTGGAAGGAGAAACACCGTTCTCAACCGATCCGACCATTGGCAGCAGGGTACGGTCAACGCGGAGAACCTGCGCTGCATAATCATTGAACACATCTAACAGATATTTGGGTGACCGATGGTTCTCCATCAAATGATAGACATGCCCTTGACAACGGTTTTTCAACCCGTCCAACGTTTCCACCTTAGCCCCCATGAAGGAAAAAATGGCCTGCTGTTCGTCTCCAAGATACATCACCGTGGCCTCCTCTGGTGCCGTCAGCAGGTCGATGATGGCCAGTTGCATGCCATTCAAGTCCTGAACTTCGTCTATCTGTATCCAACGATAGCGTCGGCAAATTGTCGCTTCCATACTGCCATCCGCCGTACGACAGACATTATAGGTTTGGATGAGCAGGTCTTCAAAGTCGAGCAGATGGTTTTCGCGCTTGTACTCCGTATACTGGCGGGCATAGGACACATTGACGGGCTTCAGGCAGTCTTCCTCTACCTCCGGATGGAGATACACTTCGTGCGGATGTCCGCATTCCTTTTGCTCAATGAGGTGCGAAAGGAAGATAATCCGCTGGTATTCGCGCCACCGATAGTTTGTTCTCATCACCCATTCCTCATCCTCATTCAGGAAATCGGCAATGATACTCACCGCTTCCTCGTCGTCAATGATTGACGTATCGGCTGTTATCAATTCCTCTTCGAACAGGAACTTCGAACAGAAGCGATGCACATTGCCAATGAAAAGCGGTTCCTCGTCAGCCCGTTTCTCCTCCATGAGATACAGTTCATTGCGCTTTTGCATCTCACGGGCAGCCCGGTTGGTAAATGTCAGACACAGCATGTCGTCGAAGGACATCCCCGACTGGTGCGTCCTTCTGATACGTTCAGCCAAGATATGGGTCTTGCCGCATCCCGGCGGAGCCAACACCAGAAAATGTCCATGCTCCAGACTAACAACTTTCTCTTGGCTCTCATCAAGCATTGCATCCTTTCTCATCGCTTTCTAAAGAATCATAAAATCACAAATCACGGACTGTTCCGTGTCGGTTCATCTTTGGATGGATCCGGAAAAGATCCCTCCTACTCTCCTGCTTCGGTAAAAGCATCCATGATAACCGTTGGCCGATGGTTGTCAAAAGCCCCCAACGGATAGGCTCCCTCCAATTCCGGAGCCCAGTAGAAGACTCCCTTGCAATGTCCGTCACACCGTTTCTTGGCCGCCGCGATAATTGCAGCCATGATAGTCTTTCCCAGTTCGGGCTTCTTTGCTTCCACACCCGTCTCCACAATCATCACTTCACAGCCATATTTCCGGTTCAGCCGTTTGATATTAGCCACCACAGCCTCTATTGTTTCCTGCCAGCTCGCCGTCAGTTTCGCGTCCAGATCCCAATAAGGGTAGACACTCATACCTATCATATCCCAATGGGCACCATGCTGCCGCAGTCCGTCGAAGATAAAGTCAAAGCGTTTCGGATCACAGCCGCCATCGAGGTGCACAATGACAGAAGCCTCGGGATAGACTGCCTTCACGGCCTGATAGCCCGCCTCCGTAAGACCTGCATACTGTTCCATGTGCTCCTCGGCACGCGCCATGGGCCAGAGGAAGCCGTGCGTCGTCTCATTTCCCACTTGTACCCACTTCACGTCAATGCCATGTTCCTTGAGAAGCTGGAGCGTTTCCATCGTATGCTGCGCCAGTGCATGCTTCATCTCGTCATAAGAGAAATACTGCCACACCCCAGGTATCGGCTGCTTGCCCGGATCTGCCCACCAGTCGCTATAGTGAAAGTCTATCATCACGGCCATTCCGTAATACTTGGCACGCTTCGCCATCGCCAGCACGTCCTCCTTACTACAGAAACCGCCGCGCGGATTCACCCACACGCGCAACCGGACGGCATTCAATCCCAGTTCCTTCATCAGCGCGGTGTTCTCCCGAATGTCGCCATTGCGGTTATACAACCGCTCTCCTCGTGCCTCCAACTCCGTTGTTCCGCTGATGTCGGCTCCCAGCCAGAAAGTCTCATTAGTCTGTGCATGGGCAGTGAAAGTCCATGCCAGCAAGATAAAGGATAAGATTCTAAGGTTCTTCATTTGTATGTCTGTTAAGGGTTCTTATTCTCTGCATACTGAATTCGCAGCCGCAATATTGTTGGTTATAAAAGCCATACTCCTTGAGGAGTTGGTTACGACGGTCAGAGAGTCCGCCTTTACGCCAATTCTGCGCCCAGAAACGAGTGCCGGGAACGGCCGTTTCAGCCACCAGACCAGCTTCCGTGATCTGCTCGATACTCTTCCACCGTGATGAAGCAAGCGTGGTGGTGAAATAGGTCATGTCCAATTCCGCAGCTTTCGCGGCCGCAGCCTTCATGCGCAATCGGAAACATTGCAGACAGCGGCCGCCCCGCTCGGGTTCGCCTTCAAGTCCGCGAACGGCGCACTGCCATTGCGCGTGGTCGTAGTCACCGTCTATCCAAGTCAGTCCGAGACTTTCTGCATGGCGTTTGCTTTCTTCTTTCCTGATTTCATACTCCTCGTGCGGATAGATGTTTGGATTGTAATAGAAGATGGTGGGGCGGATGCCATTAGCCAGCATCCACTCAACGATGGCCGAGGAGCATGGTGCACAGCAGGCATGCAGCAATACTTCGCTCACTCCCTCGGGTGCAACGATGGACGGTTTCTTGTGTTTCATACCGCAAAGTAACAAAAAACGGCGCAGAACACAAAAGATTCTGCGCCGTTTTTATCATCAATCAACGAAATTACATATCAGTAATCACGCATCGCAAATGATCATAAGCCGCCCTGCACGCTACACTTTCAACAGCTTGTACTTGCCAATGACAGGCAGTTCTTTGGCTTTGCCGTTGGCTGCATTGATAATGCCGAGAATCATCAGCACGAAGAATACGATACCTACCAGGCCGAGGATGCTGACAAGGAAAGCCAGCCGCCAGGAGATGGCAATGATGATCGAGCTCAGGATGGAATAGAGAATGGAATAAACGATGGCCGACAGGCAGAGCACCAGCCCCTGGTTGGTGTGGAATCGTGCAAACTTCGACTCCTTGGCGGCCAACAAAGGGATAAGCACCAAGATACCCAGATAGGCGATAATGGCCATAGCCTTGTTCTTTTCAATGTCGTCTGCATCATACTGTGCAGTCGTGTCCGCCGTTTCATTGAGGGCGGTCAGCTTCTCCTCGAAACTCTCTTGCTTGTTGTTTTCCATAAAGCATTCATTATTTAGTGATACAAATAGATTTCAAACCTATTTTAAAACTACATCTCTTTATTTCGTTCCTTCCTGCGTCAAAGATAGAATAAAAAAGCGAACCATACAAGCATTTATGAGAATATTTACAGAAACGGGAAAAATGGTAAGTTTTTTAACCATCGAAGAGACTTTGCATGCACGTTTTATGCACCACGAATGAACTACGCCACACGCTGCGACAACATGCATCAGAGCATCTATAGACTCCTTTTCGGGCTCATCTTTCAAGTATCTGAGGCCCAGTAAGTTACAAGACGAAACTTAGAGATCGGAAG
>CAMHEA010000032.1 GCA_946184025.1 uncultured Prevotella sp. | reverse complement strand
GGTCGTTTGGCGACTACTTCAAGGAAGGTGCCATCGATATGGCATGGGAATACCTTGTCGACGTCCTCAAACTCGATCCCAAAGACCTCTATGTGACCGTGTTCGAAGGTGATCCTGCCGAAGGATTGGAACGCGACGACGAAGCGGCGGGCTACTGGGCCAAGCACGTTCCCGCCGACCACATCATCAACGGCAACAAGCACGACAACTTCTGGGAGATGGGCGATACCGGTCCCTGCGGTCCCTGTTCCGAAATCCACGTCGATTCACGAACAGCGGAGCAAAAAGCCAACGGACTGCCTGGCCGGGAGTTGGTCAATAAGGACGACCCGCAGGTCATTGAAATATGGAACCTCGTATTCATGCAGTACAACCGCAAGGCCGACGGTTCCCTGGAGAAGCTCTCCATGAACGTCATCGATACCGGCATGGGCTTCGAACGCCTTGTACGCATGCTTCAGGGCAAGCACTCCAACTACGATACGGACATCTTCCAGCCCATCATCCGTGAAGAAGAGCGCATCACCGGAATGAAATACCAATCCTCAGAGGAGGCTGACGAGTCCGGCAAGTCTGGTCAGTCCGACAACACGGAAGCCGTCAACGTGGCCATGCGCGTCTGCGCCGACCACTTGCGTGCCGTTGCCTTCTCCATCGCCGACGGACAGCTGCCCAGCAACGCCAAGGCCGGCTACGTCATCCGACGCATTTTGCGCCGCGCCGTACGCTACGCCTACACCTTCCTGGGACAGAAAGAAGCCTTCCTCTACAAGCTCCTGCCCGTATTGGTACAGGAAATGGGCGACGCCTTCCCTGAACTCAAGGCCCAACAGGAACTCATCGGCCGTGTCATGAAGGAAGAAGAAGACTCCTTCCTGCGCACACTCGAACGCGGCATCAACCTCCTCAACGGGGCAATGGACGAACTGAAGGCACACCAGCAGACCGTACTCGACGGTACGGCAGCCTTCCGGCTGTTCGACACCTATGGTTTCCCGCTCGACCTGACAGAACTCATCTGCCGCGAAAACGGATTCACCGTAGACGAAGAGCAGTTCAATGCCGAGATGCAGAAGCAGAAAGAGCGCGCCCGCAACGCCGCTGCCGTGGAAAATGGCGACTGGATGGAACTGCGTCAGGGCGAGCAGAATTTCGTGGGCTACGACTATACGGAATACGAATGCCACATCCTGCGCTACCGACAAGTCACCCAGAAGAAGAACACCTTCTACGAACTCGTCCTCGACAACACGCCTTTCTACGGTGAGATGGGCGGACAGGTCGGCGATCAGGGCGTACTCGTCAGCGAAGACGAAACCGTTGAGATTATCGACACCAAACGCGAGAACAACCAAAGCATCCATATCGTCAAGCAGCTGCCCAAGAATCTCGAAGCAGACTTCATGGCCTGCGTCGACACAGACAAGCGGAATGCCAGCGCAGCCAACCACACCGCCACCCACTTGTTGGACTATGCACTCAAACAGGTGCTCGGCGACCATGTGGAACAGAAAGGATCCTATGTCAGTGCTGACACGCTCCGCTTCGACTTCTCCCACTTCCAGAAGGTCACCGACGAGGAACTGCGCGAGGTGGAACGCCTCGTCAACAGCATGATCCGGGAAGACCTGCCACTCGACGAACACCGCAACACACCGCTGGAGGAGGCCAAGGAGATGGGAGCCATCGCCCTCTTCGGCGAAAAATATGGCGACACGGTACGCGTAGTGCGCTTCGGTCCGTCGTGTGAGTTCTGCGGTGGTATCCATGCCAGAAGCACCGGCCGCATCGGCATGTTCAAGATTGTGAGCGAAGCCAGCGTAGCCGCCGGCATCCGACGCATTGAAGCCATCACCGGCAAGAATTGCGAAGAGGCCATCTACGCCATGGAAGACACCATGCGGGCGTTGAAGGCCATGTTCAACAATGCCAAGGACCTCAAGGCCGTGCTCACCAAGTACATGGAGGAGCACGATGCCATGAAGAAAGACATCGAACAGTTCCAGGCGCAAGCCGTAGCACGCATGCAGCAGACACTCGTGGAGCGTGCAGAGAACATCAACGGCATCCGCGTCGTCAAAGCCGTGCTGCCCATCGAGGCCGCAGCTGCCAAGGATTTGGTGTTCAAGATTCGTGAAGCCATCCCCGAACAGCTCGTCTGCGTCATCGGTTCCACAGCCGGCAACAAGCCTTTGCTCAGCGTGATGCTCAGCGACGACATGGTGAAAGACCACCATCTGCATGCCGGAAACATCATCCGCGAGGCTGCCAAGCTCATCCAAGGCGGCGGCGGCGGTCAGCCCCACTTCGCCAGTGCCGGAGGAAAGCATCTCGACGGCATCAGCCAGGCGGTGGAAAAGGTCATTGAGTTGGCTGAACTATAGGAGCACAAGGATAGGAGACAAGCGACGGAAACATGCAACAAGGCTGTTTCCGTCGCTTTTTGCCTTCAAAAAACACCCGTCCGTAAAATATCCATGCGAAAAATGCGTTAATATAAAAAGGAAAACGTAACTTTACAGACCTGCAAAACAGAAGCACAACGACATTGAAGACAAACAACAACATAGCCGTACGACTGGGCAGGGCACTTCTCACAGCAGTGCTCCTGACCTGCTGCACCATTGCCGGAGCACAGGAAAGCCAGACGGAATACAACTTCCTGCGCCTGCCCGTAGGTGCACACGCTGCCGCCTTAGGCGGAGAGAACATCACCCTGATCGAGGATGACCCCGCACTGATGTTCTCCAATCCCGCATTGGCCGCCTCGGTGAGCGACATGACCGTCGGACTCAACTACATGAACTACATGAAAGGAGCCAACTACGGCAGTGCCTCGTTCACGAAAGTGCTACAGGAGAAGGCCACCCTGGCCGGCGGCGTGCAGTATATCAACTACGGAAAGATGAAGGAGGTTGACGAGTTCAACGTGCAGACGGGCGAGTTCTCGGCCAGCGAGATTGCCGTCAATGCCATCTTTGCCTACCAGCTGGGCAAGAACATCGTCGGCGGTATCACCGCGAAGTTCATCACCTCCTATCTTGGTTCCTACAACAGCATCGCCATGGGCGTGGACCTGGGTGTGAACTACTACGATCCCGAACGCGAATGGTCCCTCTCGGCCGTCGCCAAGAACCTCGGCGGACAGTTGAAAGCCTATGAAGAAGACTACGGCAAGATGCCGTTCGACCTCCAAGTAGGCGTAAGCAAGACTCTCAAGGGCGCACCCTTCCGCCTCTCGGCCACGCTGACAGACCTGACCCACTACGACTACCGCTTCATCAACCACCTGAACATCGGCCTCGACGTGCTGCTCTCCCAGCAAATCTGGCTCGGAGCAGGCTACAACTTCCGGCGTGCCGACGAGATGCGCATCCAATCTACAGACGACGAGAGCACCCACGGAGCCGGCCTGAGCCTCGGAGCCGGCATCAACCTCGACCGCTTCAAACTCAACCTGGCCTACGGCAAGTATCACGTCTCGTCAAGCTCGATACTCGTCAACGTAGCCTTTGCGCTGTAAAGACACACCAACAACAACGATATGAAGAAAATCACCATAGCCATCGACGGACACTCGTCATGCGGAAAAAGCACCATGGCCAAGATGCTGGCCAAGGAAATTGGCTACATCTATGTAGACACGGGAGCCATGTATCGTGCCGTAACCCTCTTTGCCATACGCAACGGACTCTTCGCCGACGACGGAACGCCCGACGGCGAACGCCTGAAGGAGCTGCTTCCGCAAATCAACATCGACCAGAAACTCATCGAAGGAACCACACAGACCTTCCTCAACGGCGAGAATGTGGAACGCAGCATCCGCACCATGGAAGTATCTGCGCATGTAAGCCCCATCGCCACCCTGCCCTTCGTACGCGAAAAACTCGTCGAACAGCAACAGAAGATGGGCAGTCAGGGCGGCATCGTCATGGACGGACGCGACATCGGCACCGTCGTCTTTCCCCATGCCGAACTCAAAGTATTCGTCACGGCCAGTGCCGAAGTACGCGCCATGCGCCGATACAAGGAACTGCAAGAGAAAGGCATGCCCGCCGACTACGCCGACATCCTGCGCAATGTAGAGGAACGCGACTACATAGACTCCCACCGCGACGTATCGCCCCTGCGCAAGGCCGACGATGCCATCGAACTGGACAACAGCCACATCACCATTGCCGAACAACAGGCTTGGCTGCTGGCGCAATACCAGCGTGCAGCACAAGCCTGAAAGACGGCAACCTCACCCTCTTTTCTCGCGACCGAAGCCAACACGCTAATCCTCTGAGCCTCAAGAGATTAGCAAAGCGGCTTCAGTCGCGAGAATTTTTAATTTATTTTTTGAGAATTAATAATTTATTTTTTGAGAATTTTTAAATTAAAAATTCTCACGACTGTGGCACTTTCAGAAAACGGGTATAGGGAGGCTGCCGCCAGACTTATCATTTGTCATTGAGGGAACTGCCACTGTCCTCCTGCCTCTGTGGCCTCCGAGCCATGGGCTCCCCCTCTCTTTACTCGTTTCCTCTGCGTGGGGAAAGTGAAATATCACTTGAATGTCGGATAACCCTAAAATGTCTCACAGATGACACAGATTTACTCAGATTTTAACGGCTCTAATGAGAAATACATCCGTGTGAATCTTCACGCAGATGTATAGCAGCTCTAATGAAAAAGATCTGTGCAGATCTGTGTCATCTGTGAGCAAATGAACCTCTCGCTGATCAGGCAGATCTTTTCTAATCACGCTAAAGGCGGGAAGCATCTGCCGAATCTGCTAAATCTGCTGGACTAAAATATGGTTCATCTGCTTTTTCGCGTGATGGTTCTGTGCCACCGCTCAGTCGGATTTGCAAATCCGACCAAGCTTGCAAATCCGACCGAGCGGTGTGTCGGTGAACAAAAAAAGGAGTCAAGATGAACTCCTGACTCCTTTCTTATGACTTATCATTCGCTTTACTTAACCACGGCCTTGCGTCCGTTGTTGATGTAAACGCCCTTCTGGGTCGGCTTGCCAGCAAGCTTCACACCATTGATGGTGTACCACTGTCCGGCTGTAGCCTTGGTGTCCTCAACCTTGCTGATGCCAGTGGGTGCATCTTCTGCCGTGAAGCGTACAGACTCCGTCCATTCGCCTGCGATACCAGACTGTACGCCCTGAACCTGAACCTCATACTCCGTACCAGACTCCAGACCTTCAATGGTATAGGTGTTTTCAGTGATGCCGTCAACGACCGTCCATTCGGGGATTTCGGGGATTGCTTCATTATAGATGGCGATGTCATCAATGCCCAATGCGAATTGATCTGTTACATTATAGTGACGGATGGCCACATGGCCTTTTTGTCCCTCATAAGCAGACAGGTCAAAGCTGTATGTCTCCCAATTGCCTGTGACCGTAATATCGTCGGCTATCTTCTCGTATGCTTCCACGTCAGTAGGATCGCCTGTGTTTACATAAACGGCAAAGACTTCTGACGCATAGTCCTCATCAAGACCCGCAGCCTTGAGCGTCAGGGTTCCGCCGAGGTCTACCTCCGGAGAAATCAGCCAGTTGTCAGGATTAAGTGCCGCATAGAGCCAACTATACGAAGTAGCAACAATGTTACCATCATCAAGAGTTTCAATACCCCAATTATTGCCGTCCTCATCGGCATCGATAATATTCCAGCCGGTCACAGCGTCTTCGTCTTCAAAGTCACAAGTGTACGCAGGCTCAGGAAGTTCGATAAAAGGACGATAGCGGAGGTTGTATTCTCCAGCATTGCTCTCCCAAGTGACCACGTTGCCAGCCTCTACTTTGACATCTGCAACGGGAATCAGCAAATCCGTTGCATCATTAATTCCATCAAAATGAACATAGAACTCATAAATCTTGCCTTCCTCGAAGACGAAGTCGTCGAAACGGCCACCTACATTTCCATTTTCAGATGCAATCCAGACTCTATCATCGGGAGTCGGGTTCGTGATTACAAAGTCGTAGGTTCCAGCCGGAATCTCAAGCGTATAGCTGTCGCCAGAAAGTATGTTCGCCGTCGAGCGGGCACCGTCGGCATTCTCCGGCAGCTTGTACTCAAATTCAGCATAGACGGCATCGGATGCATCCTCGCCTTCTTTCGTCAAGGGTCCCATTTCTGGAATGATCGTTCCATAGGCGGTAGCATCGGCATCGAGCAGCATCTGATAACCAGATCCGTCACCCCAGACATCGTCTGCTGTCAGGATGACCAAGGCATTTCCAGCCGACGGGCCGGTGATATCAGCCTTCTTGACCTTTGCTGCAATCTTTCCAGGCTTTGCTCCAACCTTCACTTTGTTCTGTGCGTTTGCTGTCAGTGACACACTGAATGCCAAGACAGACGCGAGGAGTAATGTTCTTGTTTTCATAAGCTTTTCTTTTTTGTTAGTAAATTCATGAATGTTAATATATCGCAAAGGTAAGCGGTTTGTCTTAAACATGCAAGCAAATTCTTCTTTTTTTTCGTTTTCATTCGCTAAAAATAACAATTTTACCACAAACGTGGTATAAAAATATCATTTTATAGAAGTTTTGTTTTAGTATACTGGGTGATTGATTGCTTGGGTGGTTGAGTGTTTAGGAAACTGTAAAACCGCCAGCCCCCTTGAAAGGGAACCGGCGGCCTTGCTGCTTCTATACAAAGGAGATGCGGACTATTCGTCCCAGACGTTTCGCGGATGTACCGTCTCGCCGAACGCAGACTCGCCGACGGCCTCATCACTCTCTTTTGCACCCACGACAGGCGGCGTTATGCTGCCACTCGGTCCCATGAGTGTCTCCATTTCCATATCCTTCAGTTTGATGGCGGGATTGATATATGTCTTTCTCATCATTAGTTCCTCCTTTATTTTACGATTTTCTTTCCATTAACAACATAGATTCCATGGGGCAGGCTGCCAAGGTCGGCACGTCCGTTGCGAACCGTCGCCTGTGCCACCTTGGTTCCGCTGAGGCTGTAGACGGCTATGGTCTGGCCTTCTCCCATGAAGGGAACAGCCATGACGGTAACCACGGCAGGCTCATCAGCAGGTGTCTCGTCGTTGCCGAAGACGATGGTGAGTCCTCCTTCCTTGGCTGCCGCAGGCTGGTCGGCATAGAAACAGGCGCGGAAGGGCTGCAAGCGTACGTCCTCCTGGGTGAGCGCAAAGCGCGTGCCTTCTGGATTGAGGCAATAGAAGTAGTCGCCGGGAGCATAAGCCAAGGTCGTTGCCACGGTCTCACCCCAGAACAGGAAGTGGTCGCCGTCGCCGCTGGACATGGAAGAACCTGTATTGAGTCTGGCATCGGTGCCGCTGAAGGTGACGGGCTTGCCTACGAGGTTCCATTCCTCGCCCCATGTGTTGTCAGGAACGGCAATGATGTAGGGCTTGCAGGCATCCATGGTCTGCGCATAGTCGAAGACTACCTTTCCGTCGGCTTCTTCCTTGAAGTCCATAATCCACAGATGTTTGTCCTGTTCAGAACGGGCTTTGAACCATTCGAGCGACTTGTCGCCCTGCTTCACGGCTGAGACCTTGAACGGCAGGGCGATGGTCTCCCATCCGCCGACTCCATTGGTGCCGATGGCCGGGGTGCGGGTGTAGCTGATATCAGCGGCAATGAACGAGACGGGCACGAAAAAATCGTAGCCGTCGGTAAGGGTGATGCTTTCCGAGACTTCTTTCACGATAAGGTTTTTGCCAGTCAGTCCGACCGGGACGTTGCCGAGGTTGTCTATATAATATAAGGTGTTGGGATTCGCGTTGGGCGTGACGGTCACACCGCTGAGTCCTTCGACATTGGCAGCGACAGCCGTAGCAGGAATGGTAACGGCAGAACCGTCAACGAAGGATTGTGTCTTCACACCTGCGGAGGTCCAGGTGGTGAGTCCGCCAACGGGTGTGTACATGTCGCTGATGTCTATTGAGGAGCTATCTTCATAGCGGTATTCAAGGTAATATTTCACGTTGTCAAACCTCAGACCCGTAAACGACAGTTGTTTCTGCATGGATGCACCGGCAGCGAGGTTCACAGGTATCTCTACCAGCTGATATTCAGCATCGGTAAAATTCCACAGGATGGCAGCCACCGAACCATAGAACAGTTTGGTGCTGTTGTTGGTAATCGTTACCAACGGATTGAGGATATTGCCGACGACTTCATAGTTGGTCTTAGGCTTCCCTTCTACCGTGTATTGACCTTCTACGCGGGTCGTATTTCCCACCAAGGCCGTTGTGGCTGAAAGTTTTTTCTCCATCACAATCTCATTGTCGATGACAACGGTAGTCTGTCCGATGACGTTCTGTCCTTTGTCATCGGTGGCCATCCATATCGTGTAGGTGCCGGCCACGGTTGGAGTGAATGTGAAATGGAACGTATCCGATGCTCCAGCAAGAAGCGTCACGCCGGTGAGCGATGCCGGATCGCCTTTAGAGGTCGTACGGCTGGCAAAGAGATAGACTGTTCCATAGAACTCTTCAGCTTGATTTTTGATGGAGACTTCAACGGGTTGCTTTATATTGGCGGTCTTCGTACCGGTGAAGTTGAATGCCGTGGCTGTCAAGTTGACTTCCGGTTGAACCAGTGTCAGGGTCACTTGCCCGTTGCCTGCAACTTGGGCGATGACGTATTCGCGATATGACGATGAACGCATCCAGGTGGATGAGCCTTTCACACGGCTGACCAATACAATCTGGTAAGTGCCGGCGGGAAGGCCGGTGACTTGGAAATAGTTACCAGTTCCGACATTGTCGTTTGATGAGTTGGCCAGATACTTATCCAGCGAAGCCTCTTCTGCGTTGCCGATGAGCACCAGCTCACCGCCTGCTCCCACATAAGCGATACCATATTCAAAGGTGTTAGCCTCACCAGTGAGGTTTACAAAGCTTCCGGCTATCCAATCGTCCTCGATTTCCTGGATTCCACCCACGAGTGATACGGCACTCGTCTCACCACCGACAGCAGGCTGAGCACCAATGACGGCATCCTGTCCGGAAGAATATCCGTCGGTGGTAGAACTGGCACCGATGCCGCTGTTGTCGCCGGGATTGAGGATGCTGAGCAGGAAGAAACCATCGTCCCTGCCTCCCCATCCCCAGTTAACACTGAAGAATCCGTTTCCGTCGTAGCCGTCAATGACGAAGGCGTGACCACCACCGGTGGCCTGTCCGCCATAGACTACGGGACGGTCGGCAACAAGTTCGTCGTAGATGAGTTTCTCCCAATCGGCAGAAGTGTAGTCAGCCCGCCTGACATAGGTTGTGGACTGGGAATAGCCGAAATACTTACGCATGGCTCCCGAAACATCAAAGATGAAAGCTCCCGAAACAGTAGGCCGGTAATTCATGTTGACCGACGTACCGCACAAGCGCATCAGATTGGCAACGGCAGCCTGTTGGATAGCTGTTGCCGACGAGCCATAAGAAGGAAGCATATTATCCCAGTCTATCGTCGTACCTGCCGGGAAGCCCGTCACAGATAGCCCGTCGGCTGAAGTGTACTGCGGAATGGCTGCCGTGGTGGCATTGACACTGTTGGTCCGGTGATAATAGAGCACCTGTGCCATGGCCGTAGCCACACAGCCCGTAACGCAACGGGAACCGCCCACCGTAGGACACGCATTGTTATAGGGCGCATTCTGATACCATTTCGTCGTAAGTTTGACTGGAATTGCCGACATGGAAGGTGCCTTCCAAGGCTTGGCAGAAGCTTGGGTAACGTTCAGCTTGTCGAGTTGCAGGATGCTCTTAGCATATCCTTGCAGCCATGCCTGTATGTTCTCGGGGGCATTCTCCATGCTGAACGAGCCTGTAGTGGCATAACCCAGCACCTGAGCCGTACGGTCATCGCCGGAAACAATGACGAAACCGCCGTTGTCACCGTTGTTGAAAACATAGTAGCTGGCAGCATCTGCCTGGGAAGCGGTTGCAGCCGGAGCTTTGAATGTCATTTGCATGTTCTTTACTGGCTTCATCTTCTTCTGCGACATGAAAGCCTGCGCGGTCATCATGGCCTGCTGATAAGATACGGGAGCGGCTCCGCCACTGATACTCATCAGCACCAACAATAGTAATAGCAGTGATTTTTTCATTTTTCTTTGGGTTTTGATGTGATTATTTGACTTTCCTTTCTTTCGCTATTTTGATTTTCTCAGTATCATGTCGCGGCATTCCTCCATGAGCCACTTGGGTGTGCTGGTGGCTCCGCAGATGCCTACGGTGGCGGCATGCTGAAACCAGTCCATGTTGATTTCTTCGGCACGCTCCACCTGAAAGCTGCGAGGATTGACGCTCTTACACTCGTTGAACAACACCTTTCCATTGGAGCTCTTGCGTCCGGAGACGAACAGGATGACATCGTGGCGGGCTGCAAAGGCTGCGATGTTGGGCATACGGTTGGCCACCTGCCTGCAAATGGTGTCGAAACTCTGAAAGCGGGCATCGGGAGAGATGTGGCTTTGGATGTAGTCGATGATGCGATGGAACTCGTCCAGCGACTTGGTTGTCTGCGAATAGAGATAGATGTCGCGATGAAAGTCGAGTTGAGAGACCTCGTCGAAATGCTCGATGACGATGGCGTGATTGTCGGTCTGTCCGACAAGTCCCAACACTTCTGCGTGACCGTTCTTTCCGAAGATGACAATCTGGGCATCGGGCGAAGCCTCATACTGCTTTTTGATGCGCTTCTGGAGTTGCAGCACAACGGGACAGGTGGCATCGATGATGTCTATGTGGTTGGCCTTTGCGAGTTCGTAGGTCGCAGGCGGCTCGCCATGTGCCCGCAGGAGGACTTTGGTATGGTGGAGCCGACGGAGGTCCTCATGGTTGATGGTCACCAATCCCTTGCCCGCCAGCCGTTCCACTTCCATGCCGTTATGAACAATATCGCCCAGACAATGGAGCGGTCCCGCAGATGCATCCAGCTCTTCCTCGGCCTTTTTGATGGCTGTAGTCACACCGAAGCAGAATCCACTGCCTGTATCTATTTCTATCTGTACCATATTATTCGAATGCAATATTGATGACAACCTTTGGATGGTCAGGGTCGTTAGTGATCATCAGAATACGGGGCTGCGACTTGGCACGGCGCAAAGCATCGCGGTGTCCGGTGATTCTGAGTTTAGCCGATTGTCCGGGAGCAATGCGTTGGCTGCTGAGCGACAATTTAAGTCCGGCCGTAAACATCTGGAGCGACTGGACATCAAGCGTGCTTTTACCAATATTACTAATCTGCACTTCAGCTCTGAGTTTGGTCTTCTTGCTAAACTTTCCCAAATCAACCGAATCCGCTGAGAGTTTCAGCAGGGGGGCATGAATGCGCTGATCGGCTGAAAGCATTTGCCGTTCGGGCAGCAATACGGTGGAAACGGTGAGCTCGTTGTTTTCAGCGACCTTGTCGCCAGGATTGGCTCCAAGATAAATGCTCGTCTGGGTGAGCCCATAGCTGTGCAGTCCGTGGCTGTCAAGCATGATTGTAGCCGTACCGGTGCGTCCAGGTGCAATCTTCCGGGGAGCCACGGTGGCCGTCAGGTAAGACGGAAGGTGCATGACTACAGGTTCAACAGACTTGTCCGAATTGTTGAGAATGCGTATCTGCTGCACAGGACGGTCTCCCCTGTTCACGTCGTCAAACTCGATGTTGTCCTTGTCCACACTCAAGACTCCCAACTGATGGGCATAATCCACTGTGGCATGGTCGTCCGGACTGACAACGATACCTTTGAGACGGAGGATGAACGGTTCTTTTGCGCCATTGGCATAAATACCTACCAACTTTTCAAAGTGCCCTAACTGCTTGGCATCATAGGTCGCATTGAGGATAAAAGCCTGACCTTCAGGGACAGAACGGGAAGGGAGATCTACGACGGTGCATCCGCAGTTGGTCCGCACCTGATCTATATTCAAATCCGTTTTCCCGCTGTTACGCAATTCAAAGGTTGCCGTTGCAGGCTGCCGAAACAGCACCCTCCCCAAGTCAATCGTTGACATTTCCGTGGCAATGTCCTGTGCAGACACCGCCATTGAAGCCAGCAAGCATAATGGTAATAGCCCTTTTCGTTTTTTCATTGTTTCTTTTCTCAGTTTATCTCTTATTTGTTTTCAACTTCCAGACGCTCCCCTTTCTTTCTGCCGGTAAACTCTGGAGCGTATGCACACTGTGCCGTGCAGGTTCCCTGCTGATAGATTCCGGCACGATCAATGTAGTAATCGGTCTCTATCACCCTCGTTCCTTTGGGAAGACGGTCGAAATAGTAGTTCGTCGTATAGTCTTTCGGTGCGCAATAGTAGCCCCAGCGATAGCCACTGAGCTGGCCGACAGGCTCCATGCAAGCCGCACGTTTGTCAATGACCTGCACAAAGTCGTAGTCCCGGTCTGCGCGGAGCGTAATCCGAACCGTTATACGGTCTCCGACGGCCAACGAAGTAACAGGCTTCCCGTCCTTCAGCAGTTCACGCTTTACCTGAATGCCCGACGCGGCATCCTCAATGTCCGTCACAGGCTGCATGAACTGGGCATACAACGCGCCCCAACTCGTGACAGATGAAGTCTTCTCGGCGGTAAAGACATCCGCTGACGGATTGTCAACCGAAGCCTTGACATATCCCATTCCGGCCGTGGCCTTGGGCAGCTCCATCGGTTCACCGTCAAGACTGAGCACGGCATCTTCTCCACTTTCAGCCAGTTGCCGGATGTTTCCTTGCTCTGCGAAAGCGAAGATGGCATTCACAGAATTGATCGGCGTATCCCAGGCTTGCGTCCGCTTGGACTGGAGGAGCCACCGCTGCATATCCTCGATGGTCTGCCGGTCGTTTGGTGTAAGGGTTTTCAAGGCTTCTATCGCTGCCGTTTCCGTCGGAATCCGATAGTCAAACCAGCTGTAATAAGCCTTGGGCGTATCGAAGTAACGTCCCATCTCCTCCGTATATACAGAGTATTCCTTGATACTTTGCAAGTAGGTCTGTGCCTTCTTGGCATAGCCATTCTTTGCCAAGATGATGGCAGACCGTGCCTTTCCGTAGATGGTCATTTCCGTTGTCTTGTTGGCAATCAGTTCCACCAGATAGTCTTTGTTGGACTTTGCCGATGCCGACAAGGCCCTGCCGTCCAAGGCATAGGTATAGAGATAGTTCACAGCCAGCTCACTGGGACGCAGATCCTTCATTCCTTTCCTTGCGGCCTCTTTGAGAAGCTTCACCTCTTTGGCCATTTCCTTGTCCATAAAAGAGAAGGCTTTGTCTATCATCTTTGCCGTTTCCGACTGCACACCGATCATCACATTCAGCCGAACAAGGGTCATACAGGCAGACATCGTCGTATAAGGATTGCCCTCCATGCCTTTCCACCAGCTCCAAGAGCCGTCAGCATTTTGCAGTTTTTCCAGTTCTTTCAATGCCGTCGTCAGCTGGTTGTTCAGTTGATTCTCATCGAAGAAGCGCATCAACGCCTGCTTCTGGTCACGTTCATTCTCCGCATCCATCACCCACGGAGTCTCATTCAGCACCAGTTCCTTCAGACCCTGATTCTTTTGCAGGCTGCTCATCAGTGAGGTCTCCTCCCCTTTCTCCCTGCGCCATTGCTCCATCGTCTGCTTGACAGACGGAGATGTATGCAGGATGTGGCTGGCCAGCCTGTTGGCATAATATGCAGAGACGAGGCTAATGGCATTCTTTTCGTTCACATCACTGACATACGGCAGTGCCTGAATCATCAGCCAAGCCGGGTTATTGGTGTATTCCACGGTCAGCCGTCGTTGCGTCGTTCCTTCCGGGAACAGCGTTTTCAGGTCAATGCGTTTCGTTCCCAGTTCATGCTGGGTAAACGGACGCGTATTGATAACCCGTTCCTGACTCGGAAGGACTGGCAGATAGTGCTGTTCACCATCACTGTAGCCGTCGCCGACCGCCGTCACACGGGCAATGAGCAGCGTATGGCTACTCAACGTCCTGTTGACAGGTACGTCAAACAGCGCATTCGCCGTACCGTTGGCATCAATCGTATAGCCTTTCGTCATCGCAGCCACCGCTTTCTCCGTTGCAGGATCAAGGAGTTCAAGCCGTGCCGTACCACTGACAGACTTCTCCGACGTGTTAATCAGGCGGACGACAATCTGTGCGGCATCGCCTTCTCTGACGAATCGCGGCATATTCGGCTGAACCATCACCGTCTTCTGACCTATCACTTCAGCATTGATCATCCCATGATTCATCTCCTCGTCATGTGCCAGTCCCATCATCTTCCACGTCGTGAGACTTTCCGGCAAAACGAATTTGATGGCAACATTGCCATCAGCATCAGCCAACAGGCGGGGATAGAAGAACGCAGTCTCGTTGAGATTCTCACGCACCTGCACACCGGCGGACGAGGAAGCATCCTCCGCTGCGCCCTCTTCTGCCGCAACTGAATCCATGGCATTAAGCGAAACCTCTGCTTTTGCCATCGCCATCGGAGACATATCCATGCTCTCCATAGCCATGAGACCGTCTGCCGATGCTCTGTTGCACATCGCAAGACGGCTACCGCGCACCATCACAAGACCAAGCGAGGGATAGAAATAGCTGAATCCGTCAAAGCAGCTGGTGTCAAAGCAACTGAAAGAGAGTTCACCGCTTTTGAAATAAGGAATCTGTGCATAATAGGCAACCTCCAGTGCTCTCACATCCACGCCCAGCCATTGAGCCGAAGGGATTGACTGTACAAATGGAAAGGTGAAGCTCCAGGAATGCGAATAGATCTGATCAAGCGACTGGTCATACATGGCCGCAAGCAACTGCGCCTTGGCCGGCGTACCGTCAGGATGCTTCACCGTCAGCGTCCATTCCTCTTGCTGTCCGGGAATCAAGCGGTCGCGGAAGGTCTTCCACTCCAACAGCAGCCGTTTGTCGGGTAGCGGACGGGCTATCTGCGTTTCATGGCGGTAGAACGTTCCGTCCTTCACCCAGGCGAAAACCATTCTCAGGCCGTCGCCATACTCCTCCTTATATATATAGGTACGCGTAGTGAGCGCATTGCTTTGGTCAATGGCACCGCTCTCCAGCAGCTTATTGCCCGTAAAGACACTATAGACAATATGCTGATCAGGATCGGAGGAACCAATCTGGACATAGACCGGCTTCCCGTCGCGCGGGAATTGGCTGTCACTGACATAGAACCAGTCATGGGTCTCTACCACGGGACGTTTGTCGTCAATGGAAAACACGATGAAATCCTGCTCCAGCTTCTCCGTTCCACACACAGCTGTCAGCCGGTGACGCCCCGTCGGCAGTGCCTTGTTCCACAAGGCCACGGCGGTGTGGGTCTTAGCCTGCATTTTCCGGCCGCCGTCAATCTGGTAGGTAACCTCCCCGTCCACGTCATGCCCCGAAGCATTCTTCAGGGAGAACGTCACTTGGGGCTTGTCCGTGTCCAGCAACTTCTCCGGAAGCAGACAACTCAACGACGCGGCTTTCGTTCCCAGTGGCAGGCTGATGCGCCCTTCATGGGTCTCTCCACCCTGGTCGGTTACCTGTGCCTGTACCACAAACTGATAGAACAAGCCACGCAGGTCCTGGTCGTCATCCACCTCGGCAGGAAGCACCATCGGCACCTTCACCTGAAAACTGCCGTCGTCAGCCGTCACGGCCTCGCCGGCATCAAGTTCCGCGTCGTCAGCCTCTTCACGGAACCACCAGCACCACCAAGCCTGCCTGCGCGTCACCGTGTACTTCACCTTTGCACCTTGTACGGGCACGCCGGCATAACTCTTGGCCAAGCCCGTGACCACAATCGTGTCGCCGCGGCTATAGGCCTTTTCATAGTCAGGCATCTCCACTTGGAAAGTCGGCCGTTTGTATTCCTCCACACGGATCGTGGCCGAAGCGGTGACACCACAACGCGCCTCCACATGGAACACGCCTGTCAGTCCGTCCGTAGGCAAAGCCATTTCTGCCGCCACCGTACCATAGCTGTCGGTCACCACCTTCTGTTCAGCCACCGTCTTGTAGTTGGCATCACGCAGCAAGAAGGTCACGCGCTCATTGTCCACGGCCTTCATCGTCAGCCCGTCGGCATCCCGGTGATACACGATGGCCGATACGTTCACAGTCTGGCCAGGGCGATAGAGGCTCCGGTCGGTATAGACTCTTACCTGCTGGCCTTCACGTTCGGGATCGTAATAGCTGTAGGACGTCCAGAAATCCGTTTCGGGAAAGCTCTGGTCGTCGTCCGTATAGGCATACAGGTGCGGCAACCGCGTATCCCCGTAGGCATAGACGGCCTCGCCTTTGTCATCAGTAACCAAAACCTTTTCGTTGGAACGGTCGCCATAGCGCGAACCGCTTGTCAGTCGGAGGTGCACGCCCTTCCGGGGCTGCCCCGTCGTAGCATCGACAGACACATAGCGGATGCGGTTGTCCGGCAATTCCTCCGCCATCACATAGAGGTTACTCACAAAGAGCAAATCGCTCAGCCGCTTCATGTGCTTGCCATCGACATAATAATCAATCAGATAAGTACCCACAGGCAACGGGGCCAGCGTCAGTGAGTCGTCGAACACTTCGTAGTCTTTCCGGTCGGTATAGGTACGGCTGATCACCTGCACGTCTTTCTGCGTAATCAGCTTGACAATTTTCTTATAATCTGCATCATTATATCTGAGCTGTAGCCGTGTGTCGCCTTTCACGTCGACACGGCTCACCGTCATCTTGATCTCGTTCATGTGGCGTATGTTGCACAACTTCACCACCTGCGCCTTGCCCGGAATGATCAGCGAACGAGCCACCATGGCCTCGAATTGCGGATTGAGCAGACTCGCACGACGGCTGCGCAGGGTGTTGGCATGCGGCCACGCCCCCCATTGCTCCAGCGAACGGTCAATGAAACGGAGTTGCTCCTCGGCGGGAACCTTATCTTCCATCAGCGAGAGACGCTCAATGGCCAGTTCGCAGGCCACCGGCAGGTCTTTGTATTCGTCCAGCAGACGGTCTATCCATGCCATCTTATCGATGCGCGAGCCGTTCTTCTTGCCATGGCGCAGCAGCAAGGCGGCCGACATACAGGCTGCCTCACGGTTGCCCGACTGCCGGTAGAAGTCATACATGACTTCCAGGTTGTCCGTCTCCATACCGATAACATGCAGCAGGTCGTCACCAAACACGCTACTGCCCTGATGCTGTTCCACCAGCGGCTCATAGCCGTCGGTCTTCTGCACGGCCAGCAGGTCGGGATGTGCCATAGCCTTGGCTTTCCACACCTCCGCGTCTTCCTCATTCCACTCCAGATTGGGAGCCGACACCGACGACATGACATTTCCCAGGCAGGCGGCATAGACAGCAGCCAGCACGGGATTGGAACGCTCGGCAGTCTCTGCGGCCTGCTTCAGCCGATCCAGTGCCACGCCCAGCGAGTCAGGAGCAATGGAGCCCTGTACCCCGCAGCGTTGCAGCTGGGCGGCCAACAGCTGCCCATAGTTCAACTCCGCAGAAGCTTTTTCCACGATTTTGTCGAGCACTTCCACCTGTGTCTTCGGCAAATCATTCGATGCCGCTTTTTTAACTTGCTTCCACAAATCACCATACGACTGTGCATGCACGAAGAAAGAGGCAAATGCCATCATAGCCAATATAATGCTTCGTTTCATTGTTCACACCTATTTTAATTAGAGATATACTTTGCAAAAATACTATTTTTTAGACGCACAGCCAACGTTTTCGCTTTAAAAAACAAGGCGATGCCCCAAGAAAGACACCGACGCAGAATAAAAAGCGGTTCGTCCTGCATTTCGAAGGATGTGCCAGCAACGCCCCCACAAGGTAGGGACGCAATACTTTGCGTCCGCTCCAGAAGCCCGCTTGGTCGGCAAGTGAACCTCACCCATTCACCGAAAGTGCCACAGTCGCGACAATTTTTAATTTATTTTTTGAGAATGCAAATTCAACAAGCAAGTGCAAATTTACAACAAGTAATTGAAAAACTCCTCAA
>CAMHEA010000031.1 GCA_946184025.1 uncultured Prevotella sp. | reverse complement strand
CAACCGTGCTCCGGCCAAGGTGCAGAGTGCCTTGCTCGAAGCGATGCAGGAACACCAGGTGACCATCGGCGAGAAGACTTTCGCCTTGCCCAATCCGTTCCTCGTCATGGCTACGCAGAACCCGATAGAGCAGGAAGGAACCTATCCGTTGCCTGAGGCTCAGATGGACCGTTTCATGTTGAAGGTGGTCATAGACTATCCGACTCTTGAGGAGGAGAAACTGATTATCCGTGAGAATCTGGCCGGTTCGCTGCCAACGGTTACTCCTGTGACGACGGCGGAAGAGATTCTTCATGCCCGTCAGATTGTGCAGGAGGTGTATATCGACGAGAAGATAGAGCAATATATAGCCGACATCGTCTTTGCAACCCGCTATCCGGAACGTTATCAGCTTTCGGATTTGCGCCAGATGATTACTTTCGGCGGCAGTCCCCGTGCCAGCATCAACCTGGCGAAGGCTGCGCGGGCCTATGCTTTCATCAAGCGGCGCGGCTATGTGGTGCCTGAGGATGTCAGGGCGGTTGTCCACGACGTGATGCGTCATCGTATCGGCCTGTCCTACGAGGCTGAGGCAAGCAGTGTCACGAGCGAGGATGTCATCAGTCAGGTCATCAATAAAGTGGAAGTGCCATAGGATGGATACATCGGAAATGCTCAGGAAAGTCCGGAAGATAGAAATCAAGACTCGTGGGTTGAGTCAGAATATCTTCGCAGGGCAGTATCACACGGCCTTCAAGGGACGCGGCATGGCTTTCTCGGAGGTGCGCGAATATCAGTTCGGCGACGATGTGCGGGATATAGACTGGAACGTGACGGCTCGCTTTCATCATCCTTATGTGAAGGTGTTCGAGGAAGAGCGCGAGCTGACGGTCATGCTGTTGGTCGACGTGTCGGGATCGCTTGATTTCGGAACGACGGTACAGACGAAGCGCGAACTGGCTGCGGAGATTGCTGCCACGTTGGCTTTCAGTGCCATCCAGAACAACGACAAGATTGGTGTCATTTTCTTCTCGGACCGCATTGAGAAATATATTCCTCCGAAAAAAGGCCGCAAGCACATCCTCTATATCATCCGGGAGATGTTGAATTTCCAGGCAGAGAATACCCGGACGGATATTACACAAGCCGTGGAATACCTTACCCGCGTGATGAAACGCCGCTGTACGGCATTCCTGCTGAGCGACTTCTATGAGCGTGGAATAGGAGAGCGGAAGGCCGAAGCCTTTGAACGCGCCCTGACGATAGCGAACAAGAAGCATGATCTGATAGCTGTTCAGATATATGACCAGCGTGCAAAGGAGATGCCCGATGTGGGACTGCTGAAGGTAAGGGATGCCGAAACTGGGCATGAGATGTATGTGGATACTGGTGACAAGCGATTGCGAAGGGCTCATGCTGACTACTGGATGAACCGGCAGGCGGAACTTCGCGAGGTTTTTAATAAAAGTAATGTGGACAATATCTCGGTTGCAACGAATGAAGATTATGTCAAGACATTGCTGAACCTATTCGCCCAGAGGGCTTGAACGCGTATGACGCATTCTACAAAAACAGAAAGGAAGAAGTGAAGAAGACAATCTATATAGTAAGCCTGTTGCTGCTGTTCTCCCTGAACGGCATGGCTCAGGTGAAGGTTGAAGCTCGGCTGGACTCCGCCAAGATTCTGATTGGACAGCAGACGGGGCTCCACGTCAGTGTGACGGCAAAGGACGGGGCGCACATTCAGTTTCCGGTATATGATGCTCAGCAGGAGATGGTGCCGGGAATTGAAGTGGTGGAGACGGCCGGTGATACGCTTTCTGCCGGCGATGGTCAGAAGACGTTCGTGCGTTCCTATATGTTGACATCATGGGATGAGAACAAATATCAGCTTCCGGCCTTGCAGATAAAGGTGGAAGGAAAGGTTTATCCGACGCAGGCTTTTGCCTTGGAAGTGCAGACGGTGGAAGTCGATACGCTGAATCCTGAGCAGATCCGCCCCGCAAAAGGGATTGTGGACAATCCGTTCTCATGGGAAGAGTGGATGCCCTTGCTGTTACTGGTCTTGCTGGCATTGGCATTGGCTGCCGGGGCTTGGTGGCTATGGCATCGTCTGTGTCAGAACAAACCGCTGATTGCCCACCTGCCGTTTATGAAACGGCTCCTGCCACACCAGAAGGCTATGCAGGAGATTGAACAGATTAAGGCGGAGCAACTCAGTAAGTCGGAAGATGCCAAGGCGTATTATACACGGTTGACGGACACCCTGCGCCAGTATCTTGAAGATCGTTTTGGTTTCAGTGCCAAGGAGATGACGAGCGGGGAAATCATTGCACGCCTAAAGCAGGAAGACAAGGCTACTATTGCGGAACTTCGGGAGTTGTTTGAAACGGCCGATCTCGTGAAGTTTGCGAAGTTTTCGACGCAGGCCAATGAGAATGAGATGTATCTTGCCCATGTAGTGAAATTCATCGATGCGACGAAGCAGGACGAACAGCAAGAGAAAAACGTCGTGCAGAAGCCCGTGGAAACGGCAGACAGTCGCCGCAATCGCCGTGAACGCATGCTGATGCAGGCCCTTATAGGTGTTTTGTCACTTCTTGCGGTTGCCGTCTTGGCTTATGTGGGATGGCAGGTTTATGAACTAATGGCTTAAAAAACGAGAAGATGGAATTTGCTAATAAGGAATATCTGCTGTTGCTATTGCTCTTGATACCCTATGTTTGGTGGTATGTCCGCCAGCATCGGCATCTGGAACCGGCCATGAGAATGAGTGATACGTTTGCCTATCGCCATGCACCGCGCGGCTGGAAGACGCGCTTTCTTCATGTGCCGACCATCCTTCGCTGCATGGCTTATGCCTTGGTCGTTTTGGTGCTGGCTCGTCCGCAGACCTATAATGCATGGAGTAATCGCGAAACGGAAGGTATCGACATTATGATGGCCATGGATATTTCCATCAGTATGCTGGCCGAGGACATTGCTCCGAACAGAATGGAGGTGGCAAAGGATGTTGCCAAAGAGTTTATTGCTGACCGGCAGAATGACAATATCGGCCTGACGGTGTTTGCCGGTGAGGCTTTTACCCAGTGTCCGATGACCACAGACCATGCCGTTTTGCTGAATATGTTGCAGAATGTGCGTACGGACTTGGCGCAGAACGGGTTGATCGAGTCGGGGACGGCTATCGGCATGGGGCTGGCCAATGCGGTTTCCCGTCTGAAAGATTCTCAGGCAAAAAGTAAGGTCGCTATACTCCTGACTGACGGAAGCAACAATGTTGGTGAGATTTCGCCAATGACAGCTGCAGAAATAGCCAAGCAGTTTGGCGTAAGGGTTTATACGATTGGTTTTGGAACGAATGATGTAGCACGGTATCCGATTGTTGTGAACGGCAGAACGCAATATGTGAATGCGCAGGGAGAGATTGATTACAAGACTTTGCAGGAGATAGCAGAGACAACAAATGGCAATTTCTACAGTGCTACGAGTCGGAAAGAGCTGTCGCAGATCTATCAAGACATCGACAAACTGGAGAAGACGAAGATGAAGTCGAAGTCTGTGAGTCGCTATTATGAGGCTTACCAACCCTTTGCCATTGCTGCGTTGCTTGTGCTTTTGTTGGAAATACTGTTAAGAATGATCGTCCTTCGTCGTCTGCCTTGATGCGTTTGGTGGAGGATATAATAAAATGGAAGATAGAAAATGTTCAGATTTGCAGATCCTACATATCTCTGGCTCTTGTGGCTCATACCGCTTTTGGTGGGAGTGCGCTTTCTCTATGCGCTGAAGCAGCGGAAGCGGTTGCGGACGTTTGGCGATCCGAAACTGTTGAAGTTGCTGGTTCCTGACGCGTCTGCCATCCGTCAACATGTGAAGTTCGGCCTTCTGATGGGGGCTCTGGCTTTGCTGATTGTTGCCTTGGCACGTCCTCAGCTGGGGACACGCATCAGTCATGAGAAGCGGGAAGGTATAGAGACGATCATAGCATTGGATATCAGCAACTCCATGTTGGCTGAAGATGTGGTACCCTCGCGCCTGGAGAAGAGCAAGCTGATGGTTGAAAACCTCGTAGATCATTTCAACAATGATAAGATTGGATTGATAGTCTTTGCGGGAGAGGCTTTTGTCCAGCTGCCTATCACGACGGATTATGTATCGGCTAAGATGTTCTTGAACGACATAGACCCCTCGCTGATAGCGTCTCAGGGCACCGATATTGGTGGAGCCTTGCGTCTGGCGATGCACAGCTTTACTCAGGACGACCGGTCGGGAAAGGCCATCATTGTCATTACGGATGGGGAAGACCATGAAGGAGAAGCTGAGGAGATGGCTCGGGAGGCTGAGAAAAACGGCATGAGGGTATTCATCCTTGGCATCGGATCCACCGCTGGGGCACCGATTCCGATGGAGGAAGACGGTTATCTGAAGGATTCTCAAGGTCAGACAGTAATGACGGCACTCAATGAGCAAATGTGCAAGAAGATTGCAGAAGCTGGAAAGGGAACCTATATCCATGTGGACAACAGCAGTACGGCGGAAGAAAAGTTGGACAAAGAGCTGTCGGCCATGCAGAAAGGTGAAATAGACAGCGTGGTCTATAGTGATTTTGATGAGCAGTTCCAAGCTGTGGCTATTCTGGTTTTATTGCTCCTGATGGCAGAGGCGGTGCTGCTAAGTCGTAAGAATCATGTAACTGACAGATGGAAACTATTTAGGAGGATCAAATGAAAAGGATTATATACCTATTTATATGGATGCTTTGCGTGTCAAACCTGTATGCACAGACTGACAGGCAGCTGATACGCGAAGGTAACCGGCATTTCCGGAAGGGTCAGTATGCTCAGGCTGAGACTTCCTATCGGAAGGCTTTGGAGAAAAACAGCCGCAATCCGCAGGCTGCCTATAACCTTGGCTGTGCACTGATGAGCCAGAAGAATGACTCCGTTGCTGTTGAACAATTCAACAATGCGGCCCTGTTGCAGACCGACAGAGTGCATAAGGCTATGGCATACCATAATATCGGAGTCATCCAGCATCAGAAAAAGAACTATGGTGCAGCCATAGAAGCCTATAAGCAGGCACTCCGATTGAATCCGCACGATGATGACACCCGTTACAACTTGGCACTTTGCAAGCGTCAGCTGCAGAAGCAACAACAGCAAAGCGGTGGCGGTAGTAGCGACAAACAGCAACAGGACAAGAACAATCAGGACAAGAAAGACCAGAATAAAGATAAGAACGACGATAAAAAACAAGATCAGAAACCGCCTCAGCAGCAGCCGCAGAATGAGCGGATGAGTCGTGACAATGCTGAACAGTTGCTGAATGCAGCCATGCAGCAGGAGAAACAGACGCAGGAACGGTTGAAGAAAGCCATGCAGCAACCTCGTCGTCGTAAATTGGATAAGAATTGGTAATGACAATGAAGAAACGTAGTATATATATCATCTTCCTGCTGATGGTTTCTGTGATGGTCTCCGCACAGAAACTAACGGTCAGTGCCCCGCATCAAGTAGGAGTCGGTGACCAGTTCCAGGTGGAATACACGGTTAATAGTCAGGATGTAAGAGGATTCCATCCGGGTAATATGCCTGATGGGGTGGAGATCCTTTATGGACCCAGCACCTCTTCCCAATCGAGTTTCCATATGGTAAACGGGCATACAAGCAGTTCCTCTTCCATGACCATTTCGTATGTCATGCGTGCAACGAAGAAAGGAACGTTTACGATTCCACCCGCACAGGCAAATGTTGGAGGCCGTTCCGTCGCTTCTTCTGCTGTCCGCATATCGGCAACAGGCGGCACGCGGGTTTCCCATTCCAATGGAAATGCTTCCATGATGCAAGAGGATGATTTTCCGACGACCAACCATCATTCCTCGGCTCCTCCTCGCCAAGGTGAGGATGTCTTTATACGCGTAAGCGCAAACAAGAAAAGTGTGCATGAACAGGAACCAGTCCTGCTCACCTATCAAGTCTATACGCTGGTAGACCTGACGGCTCTTGACGGTAAGATGCCGGATCTGAAAGGCTTCCATACGCAGGAGGTGAAGCTTCCGATGCAAAAGACTTTCCACCGAGAACAAGTCAACGGACGCTATTATAATACGGTAACGTGGAGTCAGTATGTCATGTATCCGCAGATGACGGGCGATCTTGAGATTCCGCCGATTACCTTCCACGGTGTCGTGATGCAGGAAGTCCGCGACCCGATGGCCTTCATCCTCAATGGCGGATATGAGGAAGTGAAGCGTGACATCAAGGCTCCTGGACTGAAAATCCACGTTGCTCCGCTGCCGACAAAGCCGGAAGGCTTTTCGGGCGGTGTGGGAACATTCACCATTTCGGCTCAGCTCAACCAGAAGGAGTTGAAGGCTGGTGATCCGCTGAATATGCGGCTGGTGGTCAGTGGTGTCGGAAACCTGAAACTGATTAAGCAACCAGAAGTCGTTTTCCCGCAGGAATTTGACAAGTACGATGCCAAAGTGACCGACAAGACCCATTTGACGGCACGCGGAGTAGAAGGAAACATGGTCTACGACATCCTTGCCGTGCCTCGGAAAGAAGGCTCCTATACCATCCAACCGGTGAAGTTCGTTTATTATGATACGTCTTCCAACTCCTACAAGACCATTCAGACACAGGCGTTTACGGTGAAAGTGGAAAAGGGAGATGGTACACAGGCTTCAGAAGTCAGCGACTTTACATCATTAAAGAATGAAGACATCCGTGGAATCAAGACAGGAAGAGCCGTTACCCATACGGTTGGCGATATCTTCTTCGGGTCAGTGCTCTATTGGTTCATCCTCCTCGTGTTGCTGGTTGTTTTCGGATTGCTGTTATACATGTTCCGCAAGACGGCCATAGACCATGCCGATGTAGCTAAAATGCGTGGAAAACGTGCTAACAAGATTGCCACAAAGCGGTTGAAGAAAGCCTCACGGCTGATGGCCTTGGGCAGCAGCGACGACTTCTACGACGAGGTGCTGCGGGCTTTGTGGGGCTATGTGAGCGACAAACTGAACATGCCTGTGGAGCAACTCTCACGGGATAATATCAGCGAGCGGCTTTCTTCACACGGTGTGGATGAAGTGACTGTGGGCAATTTCATTGATGCACTTGATGAATGCGAGTTTGAACGCTATGCACCAGGAGATGCAAAGGGAAATATGAACAAGACCTTTGATAAGGCCATGGATGCCATAATGACGATAGAAAATGCCATGAAGACTTCGAAACCTCGGCACGGAAAAGACACGGTTGCCATGCTTTCCGTCCTGTTTATGATGATGCTTCCCATGCCGTTGCAGGCCGTTACCAAGGACAATGCTGATACGGAATACAAGAAAGGAAACTACCAGCAGGCCATCAAGGATTATGAAGAACTTTTGCAAAAAGGCGTTTCCGCTGACTTGTATTATAACCTGGGCAATGCCTACTATCGCGTCGATAATATCACGAAGGCTGTCCTGGCTTACGAGCGGGCTTTATTGCTCTCTCCGGGCGACGAAGATATTCGCTTCAATTTGCAGATGGCGCGCTCCAAGACCATTGACAAGATCACGCCGGCATCGGAGATGTTCTTTGTCACTTGGTATAAGGCACTGGTCAATCTGATGAGTGTTGATGGATGGGCATACGTTGCCATCGGCAGTTTGTTGCTGCTCATTCTGTTTGTTTTGGCCTATCTCTTCTCCGAAAGAATCTGGATCCGAAAGGTAGGATTCTTCTGTGGCATTGTTTCTCTGGTTCTTTTCGTCCTGGCGAATGTCTTTGCCATCCAGCAGCGTTCGCAGTTGTCTAACCGTACCGGGGCGATTGTCACGGCTCCTTCTGTGTCGGTGAAGAAGACACCGGGACATTCGGCTCAGGAGGAATGCGTCTTACACGAAGGCACACGGGTGGAAATGACCGACAAGTCCATGAAGGGGTGGGTTGGAATCAGCCTTGCCGATGGGCGTGAAGGTTGGATTGAGTCCACAAAGATAGAGGAGATTTAAGACATGATGGATTCGGACAGACTGATCAATCTCGATAAAAGCATATTGTTTTGGTTCAATGGCAGCAACTCTATGTTTGTTGACGGGCTGGCACTGACGCTCACCTCTGCCTATACATGGGTGTTTCTCTATGTTGCCTTGTTCTATCTGGTCATCAGGAACAATGAAAAATGGAGCCAGATTTTTCTCATTGTCGGAGCCTGTGCGTTCTGTTTGTTGTTGGCTTCGGGGCTTTCAGAGGGCATCGTAAAACCTTTCGTGGCTCGGCCTCGACCATCTCTCGAACCGTCGCTGAGCGGCATCGTCGACCTGGCAAAAGGCTATCGGGGCACCGGCTACAGCTTTTTCTCGGCACATGCTGCCAACACCTTATCCATAGCCGTGTTCTTCTCGTTGTTGGTACGCAGCCGGGTGTTCACCATTGGAATGCTTTCTTGGTCGGTGGTGAACTGTTGGACGCGTCTGTATCTGGGTGTGCATTATCCTTCAGACATTCTTGTCGGAATCGTCTGGGGAGTTTTGGTCGGTTTTCTGGTATACCTTATTTATATGTGGATGTATAAGAAAATCACCGCCAAACTGCATTATATCTCGACGCAATACACGAGTACGGGCTATAGTTTGTTTGATGTTGACGTGGTATTGAACGTTCTTTCACTCACTTTTGTCTACGCCCTTGTCCGGTCCGTAGTTATTGCCCTCTAAATTCAAAATGGAAACAAAGCATATCAGAATTGCCGATTACAACTATGCGTTGCCCGAAGAGCGCATCGCAAAGTTCCCCCTGTCCCGTCGCGACACCAGCAAACTGCTGGTTTACAAGCATGGTGAGGTAGGGGAGGATGTGTTCTCTAATCTTCCCAGTTATCTGCCCGAAGGTGCCTTGATGGTGTTTAACAACACGCGGGTCATTCAGGCGCGTATCCATTTCCGTAAGGAAACGGGAGCACTCATTGAGGTTTTCCTGCTCGAACCGCTTGTTCCGCGCGACTATGAGCAGATGTTCCAGATGCGCGGTGAGTGTACCTGGCGTTGCATGGTGGGAAATCTGAAGAAATGGAAGGAAGGAACGCTTTGCCGGAAGATTGTTGTCAAAGGGCAGGAACTTGCGTTTTATGCCACGCGGGAGCATACGGAGCAAGGTGAGGACATTCACTTTGCCTGGCAGGATGATTCCGTCAGCTTTGCCGAGATTCTCGAAGCTGTCGGTGAACTGCCCATCCCGCCCTATTTGAACAGGGATACACAGGAGAGTGACAAGACTACCTACCAGACGGTTTATTCGAAAATCAAAGGCAGTGTGGCTGCTCCTACTGCCGGGCTTCATTTTACCGACGAGGTTTTGGAGGCTCTTAGTGCTCGCGGCATAGACCGAGAGGAACTCACTTTGCATGTCGGAGCCGGTACGTTCAAGCCGGTGAAGAGTGAGGAGATTGAAGCCCACGAGATGCATACGGAGTACATCTGTGTGCGGCGGCAGACATTGGAGAAGCTCTTGAAGCATGACTGCCGTGTCATTGCGGTGGGAACAACCAGCGTGCGGACACTGGAGAGCCTCTACTATATGGGGGTGAAACTTCGTCGCAACCCAGATGCCACGGAGGCAGAACTGCATGTGAACCAATGGGAGCCCTATGAGGCGCATTCACCGATGCTGTCTCCGCGCGAAGCCATCAGTGAGGTGCTGGCTTGGCTGGATCGTAACCATCTTTCCGCATTGCATTCCAGCACACAAATCATCATCGCTCCAGGTTATGACTACAAGCTTGTGAAGATGCTTGTCACGAATTTCCATCAGCCGCAGAGTACGCTCTTGCTCCTCGTCAGTGCTTTTGTCCATGGCGACTGGAGACGCATCTACGACTATGCACTGGCTCATGGATTCCGTTTCCTGAGCTATGGTGATAGTTCGCTCCTCATTCCTTGATGTGGTTCAATGTTTTCTTGAAAGACGAAGGAAATTCCATTGTGAATCAATCGCTTGCTACTGTATGTTCTATCTTCTGTAGATGCAGTTTGACTTTAGTAGTTCAATGAGGTAATATAGCCTGTATTGGTTGATGATATAGCCTGTATTAGTGAATAATATAGGCTATATTGCCAAGTAATATACCCTATATTGCTTGATAGGAAGGCTACGAAGCCGGGATCGAGGGGCTGCTTTCAGGTTGTTTTCTGCCGTCAAGCAGTTCCAGCAAGCGGGGCATTGCCCGTCGGAGAAGTTCGTAGACGAGGAGGGCGAGTATGATTTTTCCGGCTGCACAGAGTAAGAACGACGACGTGGCAACGAGAGGATTGCCCTCAGCGAGTGCGGAAATATAATCGGCTTTTTGGTTGAAGGCGTTGCCCACGAAACGCAGGTTATGGAACGCAAAAATAAAGAACACCCGCTGACAGAGCCATGTGGTGGGCTTTGCCGTGCCACGTTTCACCAACCAATAGGCGATGATGAGGACGAGGAACGTGCTCAGTGCGATGTAAGCATCGTAAATCCATGTCACGTTCGTACCTCGGCCGAACTTGAAATACAGGACGAGTAGCAGCAGGGAAGTCGTTGCCGTGAATACAGCATAGCGGTAACGGCAGATGCCGAGGAACAGATTCTGTCCGTTTATGCTGAAATAGGCTCCCAGACTGAAGAAAAACAGGCTGGAGTAGCACATCCCCTTGATTTCGGGAACGTCGGGGATGATGAAGCAGACAAACAGGATGAGAAGGTACCAATGGCGCAGCCGTCGTATGAGTATATGAATCAATGGCGTACACAAGGCCATCAGCATCAAGTCGCGGACGTACCAGAGTGGTATGTCAGCAGGCCAGAGATTCACGCCCTTACCCGGATAGTAGTCGTAGAAGCAGCGCAGGAAATCTCCGATTCCGCCAAGTTTGCCCTTGTAGAAGATGTAGGCGGCTCCCAGAAGGTTCCATAGCAGATAAGGTATCAGCAGCGTCCGTATCCGTTTTTTGAGTTTTCCGATATACGCCTGCTTGTTCCACTGGTTCGTCCGATAGAAAAACAGATAGCCGGAAAGGATGAAGAAACCGGGCACGGCGCATCGGCAGAGGAGGTCTACCACGACATATCGGAACAGATGGTGCCACAGCATGGGGCCGTCAACACTCCAGCTGAAGGCCACCTCACGCAAGGGCGGTTTGCCGACGGAGTGAATCAGCACCACGGCGACAATCAGCGGGAAGCGCAGGAAGCTGATGGCTTGCGACTGGATGTTCTCTTCTTCAATCTGTTTCATATATACCTGCAAAGGTACGATTATATGGGCAAAAAGCAAAATAAATTTGATGTTTCGCCAGCTTTGGTATAAAAACTCATATCCTGACAAGCGAATTCATTCGTTTCTTTTCTTGCTTACTCGTTTTTTTCGTACCTTTGCCATGGAAATGATGATTCCCTGACGAATCAATCTGATAGAAACATGAAGATAGGAGATAAAGTGAGGTTCCTGAGCGAAACCGGTGGCGGTCGGATTGCTGGTTTCCAAGGTAAGAATATCGTGTTGGTGGAAGATGAGGATGGCTTTGAAATCCCGTTTCCCGTCAACGAAGTCGTCGTCGTCAACGATGAAGACTACAGCACCACGCGTGTGGTTGAAGTGAAAAACGAACACAAAGAATCGCAGACTGTCGACAACCGGTCGGTCAAGGAACGCCTCAAGGCGCAGGCAAGCGAGGACGAAGAGGACGATACGGATCCTTCCGACAATTTCACGGCACCTGTCGTGGAGCGTAAGGGCGGTGACCTGCTGTCGATTTTCCTTGCGTTTGTACCGTTGGATATCAAGGAAATCTCTCACACAAGGTTCGAGTCCTATATCATCAACGACTCCAACTACTACATACACTATGCTTATCTGGTGGCCGAAGGCAATAGCTGGCGTGTGAAATCAGTGGGAGAGGTGGAGCCTAATACCAAGGAATTTATCGAGGAATTTGGTCGTGAGCAGTTGAATGAACTTGCGCAGACCTGCGTGCAACTCATTGCCTATAAGCGGAATAAGCCCTTTCTCCTCAAACCTTCGGTGGATGCGCGTTTCCGTATAGATCCTGTGAAATTCTATAAGCTCCACACTTTCCAGGAGAATGACTTTTTTGAAACTCCAGCATTGGTCTATCCGGTGATCGAGAACGATGTCCCTGCTCGTCCGCTGGTCATTGATGCCAAGCAGCTGAAGGCTCAGATGTATCAGAAGGATGTGGAAAAGGAAGAACCGAAAAAGACTTCGGCACGTCGTGAAGAACTTGTGCGCCGTTACGACAACACGCAAAGCAAGGCGCGGCAGGTAACTCAGCGGCTGAAGGATGATAAAATCGTGGTAGACCTGCATGCCCATGAGCTGCTCGAAACGACCGTCGGCATGAGCGCTTCCGATATTCTCGACTATCAGTTGGAAGCCTTTCGCAAGACGCTTGAGCAATATAAGGCAAAGAAGGGGCAGAAGATTATTTTCATCCACGGAAAAGGTGAAGGCGTGCTTCGGCAGAGTCTGATACACGAACTTAACTATAAATACAAGCAATATCCATATCAGGATGCCTCGTTTCAGGAATATGGCTACGGTGCAACACCGGTAACCATTAAATGAGCGAGTGCTTCTGAATAGTTGAAACGATATAAAACGGAAAAGCCAAATGGATTATGGAATGATCAGAGTCGCAGCTGCTGTCCCTTCGGTGAAGGTTGCTGATGTCAAATATAACGTTGAGCAGATAAGGCGGCAAGTTCAGGAAGCTGAGGAGGAAGGCGTGCAAATAGTCGTTTTCCCGGAGCTTTGCCTGACCGGATATACCTGTCAGGATCTCTTTGCACAGCGTTTGCTGCTCGAAGAAGCTGAGAAGGGAGTGGCCGATTTGATGGATTTCACTGCGGACAAGCAGGTTACGGTCATCGTGGGAATCCCCGTTGACACGGGAAAGATTCTCCTTAACTGCGCTGCCGTCATAGCCCAAGGAACACTTTTCGCACTCATCCCCAAGACGTACTTGCCTAATTACGGGGAGTTTTATGAGAAACGCTGGTTTGCCTCCGCACAGGATGTTAACGAGGGCGAGATACTTAACTATGCCGGAAATGCCATTGCATTGACCAAGCGACCGCTTTTGTTTGAACTGGAAGACGGTGTGAAGTTTGGAGTGGAAATCTGTGAAGATGTGTGGGCCCCCGTTCCGCCAAGCAACCATTTGGCACTGGCTGGCGCAGATCTGATCTTTAACCTTTCGGCAAGTGATGAACTGATTGGCAAGCATGACTACCTGAAGTCCCTACTGGCTCAGCAAAGTGCTCGTACCATGAGTGCTTATGTCTATAGCAGCTGTGGTTTCGGGGAGAGTACGCAAGATGTGGTCTATGGTGGCAATGCCATCGTCTACGAGAATGGGAGGTTGTTGCATGAGGGTGAGCGTTTTTCCTTTGCCCCGCAGCTGGGTATCGCCGACGTAGACGTTGAACTGCTGCGCGCAGAACGCCGCCGCAATACGACTTTTGTCAATGCGCAACGTGGCGAAATGGCATCGCAGGTTATCTGCCTCAAGCAGTTGGAAGGGGAAGTGCCGTCAGCGGCATCCCGGTCATCCATCCATCCCGACTTATCTGACCTTCATCTTTATCGCGAAATCAATCCGCACCCGTTCATTCCACAGTCGGAAAACATGCAGCGTGCCTGCGAAGAGATCTTCAACATTCAAGTGGCCGGGCTGGCCAAACGGTTGGTGCATACCTGGAGCAAGACGGTTGTTGTCGGAATCAGCGGCGGATTGGATTCTACGCTGGCGTTGCTTGTCTGCGTGAAGACTTTCGACAAACTCGGTTATGACCGCAAAGGCATCGTCGGTGTGACGATGCCGGGATTCGGAACGACCGATCGCACTTACAACAATGCCATATCCTTGATGCAGCGTCTTGGCATCACCATTCGCGAAGTCAATATTGCCAAGGCCGTGATGCAGCATTTTGAAGACATCGGACATGATCCGAAGGTTCATGACGTGGCCTATGAAAATTCGCAGGCTCGCGAACGCACACAGATATTGATGGACCTTACCAACGAGTTGGGAGGACTGGTTATCGGAACGGGCGATTTGAGCGAGTTGGCACTTGGTTGGGCCACTTACAATGGGGATCATATGTCCATGTATGGTGTGAATGCCAGCATCCCGAAGACGTTGATCCGCTATTTGGTACGCTATGTTGCCGAAAGCGGTGTCGACGAATCGTCGCGTGCTATCTTGTTAGATATTATTGACACGCCGATTTCTCCGGAGTTGATTCCGGCCGACGAGTTGGGCAATATCAAACAGAAGACCGAAGACCTGGTTGGACCTTACGAGCTGCATGATTTCTTTTTGTACTATGCCTTACGCTATGGCTTCCGTCCGCGAAAGATATTCATGCTGGCTAAGCTGGCGTTCAAGGAGGCGTACGACGATGCGGTCATCAAGAAATGGCTGACCATTTTCTTCCGTCGCTTCTTCAGTCAGCAGTTCAAACGCAGTTGTCTGCCCGACGGACCGAAGGTGGGCAGCGTGAGTCTTTCGCCGCGTGGCGACTGGCGCATGCCCAGCGATGCTTCCTGTGCTTTGTGGCTGGCAGAATGTGAGGCTCTGTAAAAGAGAAGATTGGGAAAGAAAAAGATTGCGATGAAGGATTACAGGGAACATCAGAAAGCTCCTCAGGCTGTTGAATGGCGATGTATATGGCAGCTGTCTATGCTCAGACAACTGTCTTTGGCACTGCTTTTCAGCCTTGCGTGTCCGTTGCTTCATGCGCAGAATCCGCAAGAAGTGCTTGTTTCTATGGTGGAGATGCTTCAGTATGAGCGTGCCAAGCAAAAAGATCCGAAGGTCAGTCCGCCGTTCAAGAAATACGGGATGAAACGCATCCATGCCTCCAAGGTTTTGGAGGCTGGCGACTCTCGGCACTTATGGGGCTATCATGTCCATGCCAATTTGGAGTTTGACAAGCAGAAGCTGCCTTTGTTCCGTCTCTTCAAACGAGCAGACTTTGGAAGTATGGCGGTCATAGACTACTTTGCACCAGACGACAACAAGTGTGAACTTGTGTTCTGGGGAAAGAAATACTACCGTCGGTTTGCCCATGAATTGCGTCGGGCGGGTTTTCAGATGCGCAATAGTCAGAAGCAGACCAACATCCTGGAGTTCCGAAAGGAAGGCGTGAGTGTCGGGGTAGATGTCATCATCTGGCCCGATGTATATATCCTTCAGGTAATCAACTTGGGATAAACAGAAATCCGAATGACTGCCGTGTCATTCGGATTTCTGCTATATGGGAATGTCTATGTTCTTATGATAGGAAATGTGTTTATCCCAGATATTTCATCAGGATCTTTGCGTTGCCAGAATCGCGCAGTTTGGCGATGCTCTTTTCGCGTATCTGGCGGACACGCTCACGCGTCAGTCCCAACTGATCTCCAATCTCCTCAAGGCCTTTTTCGTGGCAACCAATACCGAAACATTCGCGGATGATGGTAATCTCGCGCTCCTTTAGTACCTTGGTGAGCACGGAGTTCAATTCCAATGCCATACTCTCGTGATCCACTTGCTTGTCGGTGCGCGAGTCGTCGCCGCTGGGCATCACGTCCAACATACAGTTGTCCTCGCCGTCTTGGAACGGTGCGTCGATAGACACATGATGGCCGTCGGCCATCAGGCTCTGACCAATTTTCTCTTCGTCTATCTTCGTGGCATCTGCCAGCTCCGAAACAGACGGATGGCGTTGGTTTTCCTGTTCGAATTTGTTGATTTCGTGATTGATTTTATTGAGCGATCCAACTTGGTTCAAGGGCAGACGAACGATGCGGCTCTGCTCAGCGATGGCCTGAAGGATGCTTTGGCGGATCCACCATACGGCGTAGGAGATGAACTTGAAACCACGAGTCTCGTCAAATTTCTGAGCCGCCTTGATCAGGCCGATGTTTCCTTCGTCGATCAGGTCGGTCAGCGTCAGTCCTTGGTGTTGGTATTGCTTGGCTACGGAAACGACGAAACGCAAGTTGGCGGTCACCAGCTTGTCCTTGGCACGTTCGCCCTCCGGGCCTCCTTTCTTGATTTTTTGGGCAAGTTCTATTTCCTCATCAATCGAGATGAGCGGTGCGCGTCCAATCTCCACCAGGTACTTGTCGAGTGCCTCGCTGGAACGGTTGGTAATACTTTTTTGGATTTTTAATTGTCTCATTCTTCCCTAAAAACGTCTTTTAAATATCTGAATGTCAATCTGTTAACCATTAAATGGTGCGAAAATCGTTGCAAAGTTATAAAAAATGCGCCTATAATGTGTAATGAAATCGGAAAACTTGTGTTTAAAAATCGTTAATTCCAGCCATGCCAAAAGCCAATTTCAAACGCAGCGTCTCAACGTATCGGGTGGTCGGCCGTAGGTGCTTGCTGTTCAACCGCTTGCGGGAGTCGGCTGAAAGGTGTCGTTTTCAACTCCCCATGTCGTCTCCTTGTTGCATCCGTGAAGACCGGTCGGGAAGTAATATAGCCTATATTGCACGGTGATATAGGCTATATTATTTGGTAATAAAGCCTATCTTGCTATGCAATAGAGCCTATATTACTTTGCCGTAGGGGCCTGTTTCGAGGGAAAGCGGTCTGTGGCCGGCTGCCGACTACAGCGGTAGCACGGCGGTGAAGTCGTTGCAGAACAATTTGTCGATGCCTTCCGGGCGGTTGCGGAAGATGCCATAGACCGCACTGCCGCTGCCGCTCATCTGCGCATAGGCCGCTCCCAATTCATAGAGTGTCTGCTTGCGCTGGGCAATCTCGGGATGCTTGGCGAAGATGGGGGCTTCGAAGTCGTTGATCAGTTCCTCTTTCCATGTGTCGATGGGTTGGCGGACAATCTCCTTGCAGCATTTTTGCGGTTTCCGCGGCGTGATGCCGGCAAAGGCTTCGGCTGTAGAGATGGCGATGTCGGGTTTTACGATTGCGATATAGTAGCCGCTCAGGTTGCCCGTTTCCTTGTCGGCTGGCTCCAGAACGTCACCGATGCCGATGGCAAAGGCTGGCTCGGCTGTGATGAAGAAGGCGCAGTCGGCACCCAGACGGGCAGCGTAGCGTTCCATCTCGGCATTGCCCATGTTCAGGCGGAAACGTTCGTCAAGCATGCGTATCATAAAGGCGGCATCGGCCGAACCGCCTCCCAATCCTGCCTGAGAGGGTATGCGCTTGCACAAATGGATGTGGATGCGTGGAAGGGAGTAGTCTTCGGCCAGCAGTCGGTAGGCTTTCACCACCAGGTTCTTCTCTTCGTCGAGCGTAGTCAGCAACTTCTTTTGCTTTTCGTCCATGTTGTCGACGGGGAAGGTTACCTTCAGGTCGCAGGGCGTGGCTGAAGGGAAGTCCTCGTCCATCTTCTTGATGGACAGTGCGTCGGTTAGTGGGATGGGATAGAACACCGTTTCCAGGTCGTGGTAGCCGTCGGTTCGTCTGGCGACGACGTTCAGGCCGAGGTTGATTTTACAGCAGGGAAATGTTATCATTATATTGCTATTGATGCATTTGGTCGTTGCAAAGGTAGTGAAAACATGGGGGCGGACAAAACAAAATTCCTTGTTTTTTCCTACAGGTATTTCTTTTTTTTAGGGCATTCTTATTAGATTCTGCTTCTACGATTCATTTCCGTATGTGCTAAATAAAAAAGGCATGACGGCAGACTACATGAGTAGTGGCCGTCATGTCTTACTATCACAATGATGTTATCAATCAATTTATATATTGCGGGGAGGAGCTGTTTCCCTACCTTTTTCGTCAAAGAACAATGGTTGGGCTTTCGGCGCACTGTCACCTGCGTCCGGATTTTGATTTGGTGACCATGTCAACAACGGGTTCTGAATTTCTATCCACACAGTTTCTGCTACAGGTATCAGATATGGTTTTCTTCGCTTCTCTCTCATTCCTATAAAATAGCTTTTTTCGTGTATCCGTCCCCCGACACAGTTGATTGCTTGATTTTTGTTAGGAGACGTGGAACGGGTATGTTCAACTTCT
>CAMHEA010000030.1 GCA_946184025.1 uncultured Prevotella sp. | reverse complement strand
CTCAGGACCTCAAGGCAGAGATATAGAAAATACAGTTCCACGTTTTTCTTTTCCCGCAGGTCTTAAGAAAATCCATATTTATTTACGCATTGGCATATCGGGTTTGGGACTGACCGATGCTGCCGACAAACAAAAGGGCAATGAAGACAACCATTTCATCCAATGACAGTTCCACACGGACAAGGCTACAGGCACACATACGGCACACCTGCCAGCCTGCAACCTCCTCCCAACGTTGCCTGACACCCGTAAGCCAACAAAGACAGCTACGATAAATACTAATCCGGCAAGCGTAGGGAGTAGGGTTTTGATGTGTTTTTTGCTTTCCGATAGCAACTCCCTGCCTTGCCGCTCTCTAACGGCGGTTCCTTCCATATGGCGAGATTGTTCCCGTATCCAATTGTAAATCCAATCTCTGTCTCGCCGGAAGGAACCGCTTTTATCATACAGACACCTCCCTCTCACCGACTGAAAAGATTCCACATGACATGTAATACAGGCTTTATGACCAGACAATACAGGCTATATCACTTAATTATATAGGCTATATCATCCGCCAATAGAGGCTATATCACTTTCCCCTCCATGCCCTATCGCCCAAACAGCAAGGCCAGAAAGCGATGTACTTTCGCGTCCTCGGGAGATTGCTTCTTGAATTTTTCTCCCATAAGCATACTAAAAACAACTTTGGACAGAAATAAAACGCGAAATAATTGCCCGTATCAACATAATTAAGTATCTTTGCATAAGAATATTATCATATAAATATCAAATATGAACGACAATAAACTGATGCTACGCGCAGCCGACAATATCCGCATACTGACGGCCGCGATGGTAGAAAAAGCGAAGTCGGGCCATCCGGGAGGAGCCATGGGTGGTGCTGATTTCATCAACGTACTCTTCACAGAGTTCCTCGTCTTCGACCCAGAACGCCCCTCATGGGAAGGACGCGACCGGTTCTTCCTTGATCCAGGACACATGTCACCGATGCTCTACTCGGTACTGACCATGCAGGGGAAATATACCCTTGACGACTTGAAATCTTTCCGCCAGTGGGGCTCGCGTACCCCCGGACACCCTGAGCGCAATATAGAACTGGGCATTGAAAACACCAGCGGACCGCTTGGCCAAGGCCATACCTACGCCGTAGGAGCCGCCATAGCAGAGAAAATGCTCGAAGCGCGTCTTGGACACGAGGTCATGCAACACAAGATCTATGCCTACATTTCTGACGGCGGCATCCAAGAAGAGATCTCACAAGGAGCCGGACGCATGGCAGGATACTTCGGGCTGGGAAACCTCATCATGTTCTTCGATTCAAACGACATCCAGCTTTCTACAGCCTGTGGCGAAGTGAGCGACGAAGATACCGCCATGAAATACCGTTCCTGGAACTGGAACGTACTGGAAATAGATGGCAATGATGTCAACCAGATACGCGAGGCACTCACCAAGGCACAGACCGACAATGGCCGGCCTTGGCTCATCATCGGAAAGACCGTCATGGGCAAAGGAGCGCGCCGTGCTGACGGCTCCAGCTATGAATGCTGCACAGCCACACATGGTGCCCCCCTGGGAGGAGATGCCTATGTGAATACCATCAAGAACCTTGGCGGTAATCTGGAGAACCCGTTCCAGATCTTCCCTGAAGTGCAGGCCATCTACGATGCACGCAATGAAGAACTTCGTACCATCGTAGCCAAGCGGCACGACGAGGAAGAAAGATGGGCTTTGGCCAATCCGAAGAAAGCCAAACTGATGAAAAAATGGTTCTCCGGCAAAGCCCCGGAAATAGACTGGAGCGTCCTGACGCAGAAACGCGACATCCCGACACGCGGAGCCTCTTCGGCCTGCCTATCGCTCCTGGCAGAACAGGTAGGCAACATGATGTGCTCATCTGCCGACCTTTCCAACAGCGACAAGACCGACGGATTCCTCAAAAAGTCCAAAGCTCTTGCCCCGAACGACTTCAGCGGAGGTTTCCTCAACGCCGGCGTAAGCGAACTAACCATGGCCTGCGTATGCATCGGTATGTATTTGCACGGAGGTATCATTCCGTCGTGCGGTACTTTCTTTGTATTCTCCGATTACATGAAGCCAGCCATACGCATGGCTGCCCTCATGGAAGTCCCCATCAAGTTCATCTGGTCACACGATGCCTTCCGGGTGGGCGAAGACGGTCCTACCCATGAACCCGTGGAGCAGGAAGCACAAATCCGTCTGATGGAGAAACTGCGCAACCATAACGGTGCCGACTCCGTACGCGTGTTCCGTCCGGCCGATGCCGACGAAACCACAGCGTGTTGGAAGATGGCCATGGAGAACATGGATACACCGACAGCGATGATTTGTTCACGCCAGAATGTAGAAAGCCTGCCCGAAGGAAACGACTACAGCGGTGTCCGCCGAGGCGCATACGTCGTGGCCGGATCTGATGAGGACTTTGACGTAATCCTTCTTGCCAGCGGCTCCGAAGTCTCCACACTCATCGCCGGTGCCCAGCTGCTGCGCAAAGACGGTGTGAAATTGCGCATTGTCAGCGTTCCTTCAGAAGGACTGTTCCGCCGTCAGCCGAAAGAATACCAAGAAAGCGTGTTGCCCACAGGTTCACGCATCTTTGGACTGACCGCCGGTCTGCCTGTCAATCTGGAAAGTTTAGTCGGCCAAAACGGCAGAGTATGGGGCATGACGAGTTTCGGCTATTCGGCTCCCTACAAGGTTCTTGATGAGAAACTCGGTTTCACGGCAGCGAATGTATACCAACAAGTGAAAGATTATATTAATTCTTAAACGCAAAAAGACTATGGAAGTAAAGACAGTGGGTATCGCCAGCGACCACGCTGGATATCCTTTAAAGCAGTTTGTAGTGCAGTATCTTGAAGCCAAGGGCTATCCCGTCAAGGACTTCGGAACGAATAGCGACATCAGCGTAGACTATCCTGACTTCGCCCATCCTCTGGCTGAAGCCATTGAAAGCGGAGAAGTCTATCCGGGTATTGCCATCTGCGGAAGCGGCGAGGGCATGGCTATTACGCTGAACAAGCACCAAGGCGTGCGCGCAGGTCTTGCATGGAATCGCGACGTTGCCGAACTGATTCGCCAGCACAATGATGCCAACGCATTGGTATTGCCAGGTCGCTTCATCGACAACAAGACAGCAGAGAAGATTCTGGACGCTTTCTTCAAGGCAAGCTTTGAAGGAGCGCGCCATCAACGCCGTGTCGAGAAGATTGCCATCAAAGGTTAATCCACTATCTTACCGCCCCACAGCGAAATGATTGGCTCTATTATCATCGGCATATTAGCCGGACTCATCGCCAGCAAGATTATGGGCAGCGAAAGCAAAGGCTGTCTCATTAACCTCCTGTTGGGACTTGTTGGCGGAAGTGTTGGCGGATGGCTGTTCGGAGTCCTTGGCATCCATGTGAATCCAAGTTGGATCGGTGAACTCGGAACAGCGATTGTAGGCGCAACGGTCATCCTTTGGATCTGGGCTAAACTCAAATCATAGTTTCCTATACTTAGGTTACAGGATGTCAGGCAGCCTATTCCTATGTAAAGAAGCCCTAAACAGAACTCCCTGAAAGCATTGTAGCTTTCAGGGAGTTCTGTTTTTTAAGACAAGTTTCCAGTCCTTTAAGACACTTGCGTCTTTTTTCTTTTCAGTCTAATCCTTATTCACATGGAAGTGATACTTATTATCAAAGATGTCACACACCTTGTTAATCTCCAGCAACGTCGTGTTGCCTTTGCCATCGAAGGTGCCACTCAGATAGGCAATTTTGTCTTCCAATCCCACATAGCCTTTTTGCCGCAACATACGCACGGCTGCGTAGAACTGATAATCTGCCGTCACCTGCTGTTTCTGCACCACTGGAATCACGCCATAGCTCAGATTCAGCCAGCGTTGCGTCTTCTCCATCAGACAAATGGCCAAGATGGGGGTCGGACCACGGAAAGCCGAGAGATGACGAGCCGTCTGTCCGGTCTTACTGTCGGTCACAATGCCCTTCACTCCTAAATACTCAGTAGCCTCTATGGCACATTTGGCCAGATATTCGCGTTGGTTGATACCTTCAAAAAGCGGATGGCTGAAGTGTCCTTCGTTGTGTGCGTCCTTTTCTGCCTGCTCTGCAATCTGCGCCATCGTCTCTACAGCCTCCACCGGATACTTGCCGCTTGCCGTTTCACCACTCAGCATCAGCGCATCGGTACGCATATAGATGGCATTGGCAATGTCAGTAACCTCGGCACGAGTCGGACGCGGATTGCTGATCATCGTGTGGAGCATCTGCGTAGCCACGATGACGGGCTTCTTGGCGCGTATACACTTATTGATAATATCCCGTTGGATGCCGGGAATGCGCTCCAGCGGCACCTCGATGCCCAAGTCTCCGCGAGCAATCATAATACCATAGGATGCCTCTATAATCTCATCAATGTTGTCAACACCTTCCTGATTCTCTATCTTTGAAATAATCTTGATGTCAGAACCATGCGCATCCAAGATGTTCTGCACCTCCTTGACATCGGCAGCAGAGCGTACAAACGAGTGGGCAATGAAGTCTATATCCTCCTCGATGGCAAAAAGGATATTCTTCTTGTCCTTCTCCGTCAGTGCCGGAAGGTCTATATGCTCACCAGGCACGTTCACACTCTTGCGGGCACCAAGCACACCGTCGTTCAGCACACGCGCCACGAGCATCGGCCCCGTGTTCTCCATAACGAGCATGTCCAACGCTCCGTCGTCAAAGAGCAAGTGATCGCCCACCTTCACGTCCTTGGTGATATCAGGATAAGTCAGGTTTATGATGTCGTGGCTGGTATCCATTTCCGGACGGCCAAAGATTTTCACCACGTCACCAATCTTATAGGCAATCGGTTCAGCCACATTGGTCGTACGCACTTCCGGCCCCTTCGTGTCAATCAAGATACCAATGTGCGGAGAAACGGCTCGCGTATTGCGGATAATCTCCCTCATTCCCTCCACGGGAGCGTGTGCCGTATTCATTCGTACGACATTCATGCCGGCCAGAAAGAGCTTCCGCAGGAAGTCCTGACTGCACCGACGGTCACTGATGCTACATACAATCTTGGTCTGTTTCATATCTCTTGCATTTATGATTCACTTTATGCTGATGTTACCTGACATCATCTATCATCACATCACGCCCTTTCACTACTGCCTTTACATAGCGGAATTCCGTCATTCCATGCTGGATGAGATGCACACGGTACCAGTCATCCTCCTCATAAGTAACCCGCAGGTTGTGCCGAAGTGCCTCCCTGTCCGTGTCATCCCCCGCAGCATCAGCTCCGAACAAACTCCACGTCAGCCGGCCAGAGCCATCCTTCAGGCGTTCACGGCAATGCTCCGTGAGGTTCATCTCGTAAGCTTTCACCGTACCTCTGCCCAAGATGGCCTCGCGGTAGAAATCCGCAATGAAGCCGGCAATGGCCCGACGGCGCAGTTCGTCCTCCCGCCCGAGACGTTCGCGGTTCTCCTGTTCTGCCCTTATCTGAAGCAACGAGTCCTTATGTGCCTTTCGGCGCATCAGAAATTCCTGTTCTGCACGCACGGCATCATGCTGGCCATTCACATATTCCATATACAGCCACATGCCACCGCCACCGACGAGGGCACCAAGAACCATTCCCAGCAGTATTCTTCCTATAGTCTTCATTCGCTCAAGTATTTTCTAATGGCAGAAAGCTGCCCCTCAGCCGTCGTCCGGCCAACCGCATAGACCGCCCGCATCACTTCCGGATCGTGGCAGAGGTGTCCTATCTCCAGCGCATGGGGCGGACGCAGGACGAAAGCCCTACCCTGCCGTTCTGCCTCCCGCACATAATCCAGCTGGCTATTATACATCAGATGCCGCGTATCCAACGCCCGGAGCATATCGGGGTATTTCCGGAGCGACAGGCGTAGCAATGGCATCAGACGATTATGCTCCTTGCGATAGCCATCGGGCTGTGTCAGCACCACCACATTCTTCTCATACCCCACAGACTGGAAATATTCCAGCGGTATAGAGTCAGAAACGCCTCCATCCAACAGCTTGCGACCCTCCACCTCGACAATCTTCGAAACCAGAGGCATGGATGCCGACGCGCGGATATATTCATAGCAGGTGTCAGAACATGTCATCAGACGCTGATACACAGGCTCCCCCGTTTCCACATCCGTACATACGGCATAGTATTCCATGGGATTTTCATCGAACGTCTTTTTGTCAAACACGTCCAACTGTTCGGGTAGGACATGATAGCAGAACGTACCACCAAACAAATCACCCGTCAGCCACCAGGATTTCCAGCTACAGTAACGCCAGTCGCGGGCAAAACGGGTATTATAACGGATGACGCGTCCTACTTGCCGCGACTTATAGTTGCAGCCGAAAGCAGCTCCGGCAGACACACCTATCAAGCCGTCGAAAGCGATACCAGCTTCCATCAGCACGTCAATGACACCCGCAGAAAACAATCCACGCAACGCGCCACCTTCAAGTACAAGTCCTTTCCTTGCCATTTCACATGCAAAATTAGCCATTTTTTCCGAGAATAGAAACGAAACCATGGGAAAAACAAAAGGCTTTTAAGGCCATCCTTGTAACCAGCTGAGCCTCAGCAATATACAAAAAGTGCCTTAGTCGCGAGAATTTTTAATTTATTTTTTGAGAATTAATAAATTATTTTTTTGAGAATTAATAAATTAAAAATTCTCGCGACTGAGCCTCACTCGGAAAAGAGCGGGCTCCAGCAGGAGAACAACAAGCCACAAATGGGATGCAGACCGACTTCAGACGGTAAACGAACAAACCTTTACGCCAAGAAGAAAGGGCTCCTTCAGAAACGTCGAAGGAACCCTTTCTCAATATGAACAGACAAGGAACGAAAGCCGAGAATTCAGTCTTTCACCTTGATGTAGACTCCTTCGAGCGTTGTTCCCATGCCAAAACAGTCAAAAGTCTCATAGCCCGTGATGGACCGGAGGACAACAAACCGCTTGAAGAAATAGGCCTCAAAGCCATAGCCGCACTCATTGATGTCGCTATAGGCAAAATGGTTTCCGTGGAGTACTGCCGGAAGCCCTGGTGAACTGCTCCCGAAAGCCATGTTGTGCGGACAATTCGACACGTCAAAGTGTACACGGTTCTTCCCGGCTGCACGGAAAACGACATTGCCACCCATCATGGAACGGTCTCTCTGACTCCAATACTGATAGGAATATTCCTTGCCAATGTGGTCGGGAGACTCCGCTTCCAGTGGATTTCCAAAGGAACGGGGTGCCGGAACGGCACGCATCCGCTTCATGTCAAGGCTATTCTCCGTCCGCGGATTGGTCCACTGCCCTTCCGTAAGGACTGGTCCGTCAGCATATTCCTTCTCCTTGAGCGTGAAGGAAAAATAGCCCGACACCGTTCCGTCGCCCTGAAATTCCCTGAAGAAGTAACTGTCGCTGGTCTCATTACGCTCACCGACGATGAGGATGGGTGCCGGATTCTTGGCATTGGGATAATAGATTTCACCGGCAGCTATGTTTTCGGCATTCACATCAAAGGTAATGCGAACGGGAATCTTGTCGCCCAGCATTCCCTCAAAGCTGTATTCCTCCACAATCGGCGACTGCGCGGAGAGAGAAAGTCCACACAGCAGCCAAAGGAGGATGATAGTTGATCTTTTCATACGCCCTCCGTTGTTATTTCGGTCCGCACCCGCGGCTTTTCAACATTTTGTCCGTGCCTTTCGACACCCACTTCGTAGCCTTGCCATTCTCCATGATATAGTCCACGTTGCCCAGTTTGTCGGCAGGATGCCAAACCTCGCAACCGTCAAGAACGATATGCTGGTTCAGGCCAAACAGGCTGGCATCGCTGTCGTTGGCATAAAAACGACAATCGGAAAAGGTGACATTGTTGCAACCAATGCAGCCCACCAAGTCGAACTCCCGGTTGCGGAAAAAATCGCAACGGGTGAAAGTGACATCGCGGGAAGCCTGCAATTCCATGATGCCATAGGTGCAGTCGTGGATGTTGGAATCCGACATGCGTATCATGCGTGAGCGTTCGGCAACAAGACCGTAGGTTCCGCAGCCGTAAAGGTCGCACTGCCTGATGTAAACGTCGCTGCTTCGCTCCACACCGATGACTCCGCCTTCACAATATCCACCCTCGGTATGGCCGATCGTGAGATTCTCTATGACAACGTTCTCGCATCCAACGAGGTTGAACACAAAGGCATAGCGCGGTTCAACAACGATTTTCGCACCCGATTCGCCACGGATGGTAAGGTCTTTCATATTGATGAGCGACAGCTGGGGACCATCATAGATGTCCTCACTGGCCACAAGGCCATCCTCGTAGGCAAGCGAACGGCCTTCTACCACATAGTTTTTGCTTTCATAGGCACCTAAAGCCAGACGCCCGAATGTATGGAACATGTCCTTGTTTTGCAATACACGCGAGAGATTAAGCGTCACGCCAGCCTTCACGACAACCGTAGTGCCACTCCACAAAGCTCCCAAGAACTCCACTTCGTTGGTCACAAGAATCTCATTGCCGACGGGGGCACCCTCAGTAGGCTCATAGTCATCGTCGTAGTCTTCGTTCGACAGCTCCCTGCGGAAGTCAAGTTCGCTCTGTAGCAAACTGAGGTTGAAGGTCTCAATGGTCGACAAGGGATAGCTGTTGCGGTGCTCCACCTCTATTTTCTGCTTCAACTGCATAATCTCCTCGCTGCCAAGGTGAGACAGGTAAGCAGTATTCATCAGGAAACTGTTCGTCAATGACGTGGTGGGCTGGTTCTCAGCCCATTGCTCCTGCCCCAGACAGTCTTCCAGATTGTCTACCGTCTTCACCATTGTCCATACGGTTGCACCGTCCTGGTTTCTCACTGCCAGAAGCTGCATACCCTGGTTGTTCACACACGATACTTCCCAGCCCTGCTGACCACGCACACGCAGACAATCGTCATCACTGCTCGCCAGTTCATACTCGCCACGCGGACCTTCGGTCTTGCGCAAAGTCAGGCGCACGTTCTTCTCATACACACTATTGCCATTTAACACCACCGTATTGCCGGTAACCGTTGCGCGATAAAGTGTGGTTCCGTCAAACCACTTGCTATTGTTCAAAATCGCCTGAGCCTGCATGCCGGAAAGGGCAAAAAACGACCAGAACAACATCCAAAATATTCGTTTCATAAGCAAAAATCAATTAGTGACCGCATTTCTTAACTTTCGGGGAAGGTGAAAACGATTGCGACACCATTCCATTTCCATGTAACCGCCAGTCCTTTCACAGACAAATCTCTTGAAAAAAGAAAACTCCGCAGACGGATACGGAATCCATCCACGGAGTTGATTGAGAACAGATTACATCAGGATGCTGGTCCAAACCTTCTGTCCCTTGATCTTATCAATGTCCTGCTTCAGCATTTCCTTGGTGAAAGTAACAACGACTTTCTCGCCTTTCTTGTCCAGAATGCCTTTAAGCTTAGCGAGTTCCTCGTCAGAAGCCTTGGTTCTCATTTCGAAATCCTTCAAGTCATCGCTGCCGCGTACAACAACTTCCACTTCCGTAAGCTCACCTTCCGGCAGGTCTTCCTGGCTTCTTACGAAGGTAATCGGAATGTTCACAACAGCCTTCTCACCATCATACTGCACGTCATAGACGATGGAATCCTTCTCCGTTGCACTGAAATCGAAGGCCTTATAGAAAGTACCGCTATAGCTTGTTACGCCACGATAAGTTACGAACGGATCGCTCTTGGCTGCATCACCGCCACCACAGGCTACTAACATCGTTGCAACAGCAACTACTGCAAAAAACAAAATCTTTTTCATTGTGATAGGATTTTAATAAATAATCAAGTTAAATAATCAGTATTTTATTTCAGTTTTAAACTTTCAAGAATGGCTTTTACACCGGGTTCATCAAACGGTTTGTCGTCACTCGGCGCATAGATCTTGAGCTCGAAAGTACCCTCGCCGTCAAGGATAGGCGTACCAAGTAGATAAGCACCGTTGCTCTTGTCTTTGAACACTTTGAAATTGATGCCGTTAATGGTTTTGTCGGCCTGCTTCTCATAGCTGTCCGGCTTCTTGTCGCTCCATTTTTCAAAAGCATAGATGCTGTTGTAGAGCTGGTTGAAGCCTATTGAGAGGAAGCCACCTTCTTCACGCTGGGCGTCGGAGAATGGTTTTTCGTTGCGCGTAACTTTCCATCCCTGAGGAATCTCAGCAGAGAAGTACTCGCGATCCAGTGTTCCAGGACCATTGAAGAGATTCTCTTTCTCTTCTTTCTGAGCTTCCTGCTTCTCGGCAGCTTGTTCAGTAGCCGTAGAATCCTTGTCACTGCCACCAGCAGTTTTGTTTCCACATGATGCAACGGCAAAAGCCGCAGCTGCAACCATTACGAATTGAAATAGTTTTTTCATAACACTCCTTTTTTGATTAAATGATAAAAATATAATTGTTTTCTTTTGTTCCCATCACCTCCTTGCCTTCCTTTATTTATATAATAAGGTGCAAAAGAAGGCTATCACCATGAAGAAGCCATCCAACTTACTTCATCTTGAGCACATTCAAGACTTCTTTCAGTTTGTCAATCTGCTCTGCCTTGTCTTTCTTGGCATCACCGTGGAGAGTCACCTGAAGGATACCCTGCTCTGGATCATCGAGCATCGAGCCGAGATAAAGCGTATAGAAAGCGGAATCGGTCTTGTCCATAGCCTCGAAAGTAATGTTGCCAATCGTCACGGCATCCGCTTTCTTAACATCCTTATTCATTTTCTCCTTCCATTCATCCATGGAATTGATGTAGGAAACAACTTCAATGGTTGCATACAAAGGTGGAACATACTTGTCTGTGCGTACATCGATCTTGTACTTTGACGGACTTCCGTTCTTCAGCCAGCCTTCAGGAAGTTTGACTGAGAAGAAATCGGTCTCCAACAGGCTCTCGTCAACGGCTTCCTGTCCTGTTTCTGCAGTTTGTTCCGTGGCCGTCGAGTCAGCATCGCCACCACCATTGGCCTTGTTTCCACATGCGGTCATCGCGAAAGCAGCTACGGCAACGATGGCCAATTGATACATTTTTCTCATTACTTTTCTTTTTAAGGTGTTTATAAATAAGGTTTTCACATTCTTCTTCAGACACCGCGACAGCTCAAAAAGCACTCCGGACTACAACCCAAGATACTCTTTCATGCCTGCCTTCCACTGGTAGTTGTTGTCTATATCCTCGAAATCATCGATAAACCAATCGCCACGCTCTTTGACAAGTGTCAGGCGCACATGCCTGACATGGTCAAAATTATGCAAATCAATCGTTACGAGTGCCCGGTCTGGATCCAGAGAGGTCGCGGAACTGACAGGACTATCCTTCGAAGATGTCATCGTTTCTAACCGTACGTTTTCCGCATAAAGGTCTTTAGCATCCTGTCCCATGATCCAGTAGTCTGAATCAAAGAATCCTACACCTTCACTTTCGTATTTATCGTCATAGCGCCGTACGGCTTCTACGGTACGGTTCCAGTCGCGAGAACAATAATTATCAGCCAGTACCGTCATATTGTCGGACCAGTCTTCCGCATCGTAAGCACGGTGCACAGCCGCATAGATGACTTTCACGCGCAGAATAATATCATCTTCCAGTTCCGCCAGATCCGACTGTATGTCGGTAGCAGGTTCAGCCACAGCCATTTTCTCGCTGACGACAGCTACACAATCTTTCTGAGCGGACTCGCTGAGTCCTTCCATTTTATTCCCCCGAGCCTGACAGCTCGTCAGCAATGCCAGCAGACAAGCGGCACACGTCATTCTATTCTTCATCTTTTTTATCATTCTTGTTGGTTTTCCTTGCCCCGTCTGCGACAGGAGCAGCACCCTTCGATGCGGCAACCCGTCCGAGATGAGCCATATACTGCTGCACTTTGCGCTCTACCAGTTCATCCACACGTTTCTGAACCTTCTCTCCCAGTACGTCTTCCATGCTGAGAAGGTGCTCCAGATAGTCGTTAGCATACCGAGTGGCGGCTTCGTTGTATTTCGTTTTAGCCATAAGTAGTGCTTTTTGCTTGTGCAGTTGATGTCTTATATGGTTGCAAAGATACGGAGAAATCTCTATCCCTTGTTGTCATTTCCCCTATTTTTGTTGTCATTTCCCGCAAAAAGAGGGAAAAAGATGACAACAGAACGCATTTTCCCTTGTTCTCTACAAAAAGAGTATGTTTCCAAGCAGACTCCTCTCATACCAAGAAAGTGGCTTCTCCGTGATTAACCAGAAGTAAATCCAAGGCATCAGACAGTCAATATCACTCAGTAATAAAGCCTATATTATTCCGCAATACAGCCTATGTTACCTGATGATATAGGCTGTATTACCTGATCAGCGAGGATCCACCACCCCGTCAGACATAAAGAAATGATGGCCATGCAAGGCATCTGCCAAGCATGGCCACATCCAACGTGCTTTTCCGAATTGGCTGAATCGCTTACTTCAACTTAATGGTTTCAAGAAGTTTCGTAAACACCTCGTCACCAACAGTAACGTGGAAGGCGGAAACATGCACGATAGCACCTCCGCCAGGAACTTCGGCAAAGAGATCCGTATTCTTGGATTGGTCGTTTACAACGACTTTCCAGGTAATGCCCGCAGCCGTCAGGTCATCTTTCTGCACTCCGTCACCGCGCGTATAATTCTCCAACAGCCATGGCATATCCCTTGCCGTAACGTCGCTGACCGTGATGCTCTTCTTGCCGTCAAACGACTCGTCTCCATTGTCAATGCGTACGCCACTGCTTCCGCTATCACTGACATTCCATCCTTCGGGTGCCGTCAGCGTGAAGTGAGTTTTGTCCACGTCGAGCGACACTTCTTCCTTTACTTGTTCCGTAGCCACGGAGTCCTTGTCACCGGCTCCGCCGGCCTTGTTCCCACATGCTGCAACTACTGCAACTATTGCTGCCACGAAGGCAAACTGAAAAAGCTTTTTCATTTTTCTTTCTTTTTAGGATTAATAATATATTAGGTTATAAAAACACGTTAGCCATTCTGTCTTCACGACGGACCAATACCGTTGCCCATGTAAAGCTGGTAATACTTGCCCCGAAGAGCCAACAGTTCGTCATGGGAACCTTGCTCGATGATGCATCCTTGCTCCATCACAATGATAAGGTCGGCATTGCGCACGGTGCTTAGCCTATGGGCGATAACAAAAGTCGTACGCCCCTGCATGAGGCGGTCCATGCCTTGCTGTACCAGTTGCTCAGTGCGTGTGTCGATGGACGACGTTGCCTCGTCAAGAACCAACACGGACGGGTTGGCAACGGCCGCACGGGCGATGGCCAACAGCTGTCTTTCTCCCTGCGAGAGATTTCCGCCGTCACCACTGAGCACCGTGGAGTAGCCGTTTGGCAAGCGGCGGATGAAATCGTCGGCTCCCACACGTTGAGCTGCTTCCACACAAGCTTCATCTGAGGCTTCAAGACATCCATATCGGATATTATCAAGCACCGTTCCGGTAAAAAGGTGCGTCTCTTGCAGCACAATGCTCATGCTTCTGCGCAGACTTTGCTTCGATATGTCGCTCACCGGGATGCCGTCGTAAAGGATTTCACCATGTTGTATCTCATAGAAACGATTGATCAGATTGATAATCGTAGTCTTTCCGGCTCCCGTCCCGCCTACAAAGGCGATTTTCTGTCCAGGCTGCGTATTGATGTTGATGTCGAAAAGCACTTGCTTTGCCGCCGTATAGCCAAAGTCTACATGCCGGAAGTCCACATCGCCTTCTACTTTTCTCTTTTCCGCCGACTGCGGTGAATGCCACAATCCATCTGCCAACGTCCACTGTCCGGCATCCGTTTCGGGCTCAGCATCCATCAGGTTAAACACGCGTTCGGCTCCCACCGAGGCATTCAGTACACTATTGATTTGCTGGCTGACATGCGTAATGGGCTGCGTGAAACTCTTATTGAGCTGAAGGAAAGCCACGATGGTGCCCAGCGAAATCGTAAACTCCACGCCACAGAACGACGGTGAAGCCAAGGCAACAGCCGCACCAACTACGGCGATAAGCACATATCCCAAGTTTCCAAGGTTACCATTGACCGGCATCACGATATTAGCAATCCGATTGGCATTGCATGCACTGGAACGCAGCTGCTCGTTGATGTCCTCGAATGCCCTGACGGCTTCCGTTTCGTGACAAAAGACCTTCACAACCTTCTGTCCGGTCATCATTTCTTCAATGAATCCATTCACTTGGGCGAGACTCTGTTGCTGAATCTTGAAGAAACGACGCGAACGGCTCCCCAACCAAGTCGTGGTCAGCATCATAACGATAGCTATCAAGACGGAGACAAGTGTCAAAGGAATGCTGAGTACAACCATGGAGGCAAACGTAACAGCTATCGTAATGAGCGAATTGAAGACCTGTGCCAAGGCCGTTGAGATCATCTGCCGCAACGAATCCACATCGTTCGTATACACAGACATGACATCTCCGTGGGCGTGCTGGTCGAAATAGCTGACCGGTAACCGCTCCATGTGCTCGAATAATTGCTTGCGCAATCTTGACATGGTTCCTTGTGAGACATTGATCATCAACCTGTTATAGGCGTAGGAGCAAACGACGCCCAACAAGAGAACCGCACCGAGACGGAACAGAGCCTGCGCCAGCGATGCATATTCTGGATTTGCCATCTGAGTGAGCGGAACGATATAGTCGTCGACCAACGTTCGCGTGAAAAGCGTGGATGCCAAAGAGGTCACCGAGGCCACGACGATGCATACCAGTACCGTCCCGATGCTGAACTTATAGTTTTTCAAGACATATTTCGTCAGTCTCCACACAATCGCCCTTTGCTGTCGGTCAGCTTTCTGGAACCCAGCTTGCATGCCACGCCCCTGCGGACGGTTCATATTAAAGTTTCTCATGCCAGCCCTCCTTTCTGCTCTGAGGGGGCACAATGGGACGCATGACGGACATCAAAGTCCCCTTGGCTTTCATTTTGGATTGCATAGATTTCCCGGTAAATGGCATTCGACCTCAAGAGAGCCTCATGCGTGTCGAAACCAGTTACCATTCCATTGTCCATGACGATAATCCGATCGCAATCCTTCACCGAAGAGATTCGTTGGGAAATGATTAGCTTCGTCATTGCAGGCAAATCGTTGCGGAGTGCATGTCGGATGCGCGCATCTGTCTGATTGTCGCAGGCTGAAGTAGAATCATCCAGCACCAGAACTCGTGGAGTCTTCAACAAGGCACGGGCAATGCAGAGTCGTTGCTTCTGTCCTCCGGACACGTTGGTGCCTCCCTGCTCAATGCGCGAGCTGTAACCATCAGGCATCTGCATGATGAACTCGTCTGCACAAGCCAACTGACAAGCCCGCCGACAGTCTTCTTCCGTGGCCGACGGATTTCCCCAACGAAGGTTTTCAAGGATTGTCCCGCTAAAAAGCGTATTCTGCTGCAACACGACCGAGACGGCATTGCGCAACGCCACAAGGTCATACTCCTTCACATTGCGTCCCCCCACCAGCACCTCTCCTTGTGAAACGTCGTAAAGCCGGCTCACAAGATTCACCAGCGTAGACTTGCCCGACCCCGTTCCGCCTATGACTCCGATGGCTTCTCCACTTCCGATGCAGAAAGAAACATTGTACAATGCGGAACGGCGATGCTCCGCCGTCGCCGGAGAGAAGAACGATGCCATCCTGGCTATCAAGGTTCCTTTTTCACCTGCATTCCTGTTCTCGGCCGTTGAAGCATCCTTGTAGTCAAAACGTACGTTACGGAATTCCAAGCTGCCGTCAGTGACCTCACCGACTGCGTTCTCCGGATTACGGATGTCTGCCACATGGTCAATAATTTCAGCCACACGCCGACCGCTGGCGGCACTCTGCGTAAGCATGACGAAAATCATCGAGAGCATCATCAGGGCCTGCAGGATGGACATAACGTATGTAAACAACGACGTAAGTTCTCCCGTCGTGAGCGTCCCGCCGACAATGAAATGCGCACCCCACCACGAAAGGGCAATCATACATCCATAGACCACCATGTTCATCACCGGATGGTTGAGTGCCATCAGTCTCTCCGCGCGTACATATAAATGATATAGGCCGTCAACAGCCTTCGAAAATTTCCGGTTTTCATAGTCTTCGCGTACGAAAGCCTTCACGACACGGATGGCCTGAACGTTTTCCTGCACACTTTGGTTGACCGCATCATATTGTTCAAAGACTTTCGCAAAAAGGCGCGACACGCGAGTGATGATGGAAAACAAGGAAGTGCCGAGTATCAACAACGCCACGATGAAGATAACGGACAAGCGCGCATCAATGAGCAAGCACATTACGATGCTCAGCAACAGCCTGAACGGAGCCCGCACCGTTACGCGGAGAATCTGCTGATAGGCATTCTGCAAATTGTTCACGTCCGTAGTCATACGCGTCACCAATCCGGGAGTCGAAAATCGGTCAATATCGGCAAACGAAAACGTCTGTATGTTCCGATACATCGCTTTCCTCAGGTTGGCCGCAAAGCCCGTGGAAGCCACCGCCGAGCATCTTCCGGCCACGATTCCCAAACAGAGGCTGACCATAGCCATTCCCAGCATCATGGCTCCATAGCGAAACACCTGCTGCATATCGCCCGCCATGATGCCTTTATCAATGAGTGATGCCGTCACCCAAGGAATGAGCACATCCAAGACCACCTCCAATGAAGTGAAAACGGGTGTCAAAACAGACGCTCGTGTATACTCTTTCACTTGTCTTGCCAGTGTCTTAATCATTTTTTGTGTTTCTTTGCGCGTTGCAAATATAGCCAAAAAAATGGAAAAACTATCCTTTGCCGTCATCAAAATCCAAATAGCCTTCCGTCCAGACGGGCTGAGCGACTCCGGCTACAGGCTCCACGGCATGGGAAACAGACAACCCCAACAGGCGGATGGAGCGTACCGACGGAGACGGATTAGCATCGTCCGTCTGCCGGAATCCGTCCAGCACTCCTTTCATCAGTGCCTTAGCCAAAGGAAGTATCTGCTGTTTGACAGCCAGGACCTCATGCTGTGTCACCGAGCGTGTAATCTGCGTAAAGTCCGCAAACTTCACCTTGAGTGTCAACGTGCGCCCGTGAAACTGCACCCGACCTATGCGCCCGACCAGTTCCTGCGTCAGATGATAAAGCTCTATGGTTATCTGCGAAGGCCGTGTCAGGTCTTCCAGATAAGTCTGTTCACATCCCACCGACTTACGCTCATGCTCCACGATGACCGGCCGGTCGTCGACACCGCGCGCAAAGGCATAATAGACAGCTCCCTGTTTTCCGAAGACCTCCGTGAGATGGGACAAAGAAACGCCACGAAGCTGCGCTCCCGTGAAGATACCCATCTGATGCATGCGGTCGGCCGTCCGGGGACCGACTCCCCAGAACTTTTCAACAGGCAGGCGGGCTATGAAGTCGAGTGCCCTGTCAGGGTGTATCGTGGTGATACCGTCAGGTTTGCGCCAATCTGAAGCGATCTTAGCCAGAAACTTGTTGTAGCTCACACCCGCCGAAGCCGTCAGCTGCGTCCGTTGCCGTATTTTCTGCTTGATTTCCCGTGCAATGTCGACAGCCAGTTCCATGCCCGCTTTGTTGTGAGTCACGTCAAGAAAAGCCTCGTCGAGCGACAGCGGCTCTACCAGATCCGTATACTCATGGAAGATGCCATGTATTTCCTGCGACACCTCTTTGTATTTGCTGAAATGCGGGGCTACGACCAGCAACTGCGGACAGCGTCGTTTGGCCGCGGCTATGGACAAAGCCGAGTGCACCCCGTACGGGCGCGCCTCATAGCTGGCCGTAGAAACCACGCCACGCGGTCCGTCGAAGCCCACGGCAATAGGCCGCCCACGGTATTCCGGATGGTCACGCTGCTCCACCGAAGCAAAAAACGCATCCATATCAATATGGATAATCTTGCGCATCTTGCCTGCAAAGTTACTCAAAAACAAGAGAAATGTAAAAGATAAGCTTGCTTTTTCTTTTCATTTCCAAGTGCCCTGTTAAGTTCGGCGAAGCTAAAGTTACTCAAAAAAAAACGAGAGTCATGGAAAGGAAACATACTACTTTTTTCCTTTTCAAAGCCGGGTGGCCGTAACTTTGACGTTGCCTGAGCTTTGAAAAGAAATTGTGCAAGATACCTTTTGAAAACATTTCAGAAACAGAAAAGCCCCGTTGTAAACCGAATGAAGTACACTCATTCGTCAAACGAGCCTCAGTCGCGAGAATTTTTAAGGTTCATCCGACATTTCGAGTGATACGGCAGTCGTGTAGAGCGTAGAGCCTC
>CAMHEA010000029.1 GCA_946184025.1 uncultured Prevotella sp. | reverse complement strand
CAGATACCAAGACAAATGATGGATTTTTACAGTAATATCAGCAAGACGAAGACGGCCGGCAGATCACCATCACCGAGACGGAGAAAGGGCCTCGCGCCAACTGCGTCTGTCCCTACGACATGAACTACGGCGTCAAGGATTTGCAGGCCGGCAACTATACCCTCGTGCTCAAGTGTGGCGGCAAGGAGCCCGTTTCCTTCAACATCACCCTGTCGCCCGACCACGAAAACGGCTGGATGGTCATCAAGTAGCACGCCCACGCAGTCCCCCAACGCAAAGCGGCAGGCCCCTTTTCGGAACCTGCCGCTTTGCGTTGGGGCCACGGACGGACCGCCGTCGCTTGTCCGCCGAGTCATTCAGCCTCACCGTCGGTCCATGCCTCGTTGTCCAAGGCCTCGGCCGTGAGGGTCAGTTCGTCGTACCAATCCTGTCCGAAGCGGCGGACGAGTGGCTCCCGCAGGAACTTCCACACGGGCATATTCAGCTTCCGTCCTAAGGCGCGCGCATCCTTGCACACCTCCCACTGGTGGTAGTTCAGTGCCACAAGACCGTTGCTCAGCCGCTTCTCGCGGATGGGATAGAGTGCGCAGGAAATGGGTTTCACAAACGAGCAACGCCCTTGGCGACACGCCCGTTCTACGGCACACAGGCAGCTGTCACCCTCATAGCAGGTGAACACGCAGTCCTTGCCGCCGACAATGCTGGTCACGAGGTCGCCGTCGCGGTCGTTGTAGGCCACGCCATGCTTGTCTATCTCCGCCTGAGCCGATGCCGAGAGGTCGTCCCACACGGCATCGAGCGCATTTTCCAGTTCCATCACCTCGTCAATCGTCACCGGTGCACCGGCATCGCCTTCCACACAGCACACGCCCTTGCACTTCTCGTAGTCGCAGCAGAACTGTTCCGTCAGGATGTCGGGCGAGAGCAGCACGTCGCCCACTTGTATGATAGGTAGTAATCTTTTGTTGTCCATAAACTCAGAAACTTTCATTCCACTTTCGCTGACCCACGGTCACCAGACAACAGGCTCGATGCCGTGTTCTTGCAGATAGGCATTGCAGCGCGAAAACTGATGCTGCCCGAACCATCCGCCGCGGTTGGCACTGAGCGGCGAGGGATGGACAGACTCCAGAATCAAGTGGCGCGACGCGTCGATCATGCCGCGCTTGCCACGCGCATAGCCTCCCCAGAGCATAAAGACCAGATGTTCCCGTTCCCCGGCCAAAGCCTTGATGGCTGCATCGGTGAACTCCTGCCAGCCCAACCGGGCGTGGCTGTTGGCCTGATGGGCGCGGACGGTGAGCGTAGCGTTCAGGAGCAACACGCCCTGCTGTGCCCATCGCGTCAGGTTTCCGCTCTGCGGCATCGCCGTTCCCATGTCGTCGTGGATCTCCCGGAATATATTCTGCAACGAAGGGGGAAAAGGCACCCCGTCGTTGACCGAGAAACTGAGTCCGTGCGCCTGCCCTGGCTCATGGTAGGGGTCTTGCCCGATGATGACCACCTTCACCCTGTCGAACGGACAGAGGTTGAAGGCATTGAAAATGAGCCTTCCCGGCGGATAGCAGGTGCCGGCCCCGTATTCCTGCCGTACGGCCGCGGTGAGTGTTGCAAAGTACGGTTTGTCAAATTCCTCTTGCAGGCGTGCCTTCCACGAGGCTTCTATCTGTACGTCCATCGCTTTTTTCCATCTTTTGTTTTCGCTTGCGAAGATACACATTTTCTGCCATCCAAACGACCATTCTTGGAAGAAAAAGCAACCCGACAGACTCAAATGTCAGATAAAATCCGTAATTTCGCAACCAGAACCATTGTCTTATGGAAAAGAAGAACATCAACCGGGAAGCACGCATCCGCCGTGCCGAAGAACTCTTCATACAAGGATTCAACTGCTCGCAGGCCGTGGCCACAGCCTTTGCCGACTATTACGGCTACACCGAGGAGCAGTTGCTGCGCATGAGTGCGGGCTTCGGAGCCGGCATCGGGCGTATGCGCATGTCGTGCGGAGCCTTCAACGCCATGGCCTTGCTGGCTGGTCTGGACTGCGGATCGGTCACCCCCGGCGACCGCGAGGGCAAGTCCTACAACTACAAAGTGGTGCAGCAGCTGGCCGCCCGGTTCAAGAAGGAGCACGGCACCCTGATCTGCGCCGAGCTGCTGAAGCTGAAAAAGGGTGCATCGCTGAGCTTTGAGGCCTCGGAACGTACTGCCGAATACTACCAGAAACGTCCCTGTGTCAATCAAATCATCTCCGCCGCACGCATCTATGCCGACTATCTGGAGGAGAAAGAAAGCCTCATCCGACATCCGGAGTGATGCTTCCCTTTCCCTACGCAGCGGAAACGAGTAAAGAGACAAACATTTGCAATGCGATTCTCCGCCCGGCCAGGCTTGCAAACCGCCCGAGCGGTAAGCATGGCAAACCGTCTTCCTGACACGTTTCAAGCCCACGCCGTAAGCCACTGAGGCTCAGTAGTTTACGGAGCGGACTTTAGCGGTGAGAATTTTTAATTTATTTTTTGAGAATTTTTAAATTAAAAATTGAGAATTAATAAATTAAAAATTCTCGCGACTGAGCCTCACTTGGAAAACGACTGAAGCCGAAACACAAGATGAAACACTTCTTTTCGGGTCATCCGACATTCGGAGTGATGCTTCATTTTCCCTACGCAGCGGAAACGAGTAAAGAGAGAGGAGCCCATAGCTCGGAGAACACGGAGGCTGCCTCCCTATACTCCGAACCAAAGATTCGCCTTCGTGGCTCCTTACTTCCTATCATCATAACTCGCACATTTGCATGAAAAAAGCCACGCTCCTTACCGGGAACGTGGCTTCCTATTGGATGTCCTTTCCGCAGGGGAAAGGAGTAGAGAGACGTTTAGTCTTCGATAAGGCACTCACCGGTCATGTCAGCCGGCTGTTCCAAGCCCATGATGTGGAGGATGGAGGGTGCCACGTCGGCCAGACGACCGTCCTTGACCTTGGCAGAGTTGTTGTCGGTGACGTAGATGAAGGGCACGGGGTTGAGCGAGTGGGCCGTATTCGGGGTACCGTCGGGATTGATGGCATTGTCGGCATTGCCGTGGTCGGCAATGATGATGGCCTCGTAGCCGGTAGCCTTGGCGGTCTCAATGACCTCGCGCACGCAGTTGTCGACAGCCCATACGGCCTTGGCAATGGCGTTGTAGACACCGGTGTGACCCACCATGTCGCCGTTGGCGAAGTTCACCACGATGAAGTCGTACTTGTCTTCCTTGATGGCGGCAACGAGTTTGTCCTTCACCTCGTAGGCACTCATCTCGGGCTTGAGGTCGTAGGTGGCCACCTTGGGACTCGGCACGAGGATGCGGTCCTCGCCTTCGTAGGGTTGTTCGCGTCCACCGTTGAAGAAGAAGGTGACGTGTGCATACTTCTCGGTCTCTGCCGTATGGAGTTGTGTCTTTCCAAGCTTGGACAGATACTCGCCGAGGGTGTCTTCCACGTTCTCTTTGGGGAAGAGGATGTGTACGCCCTGGAACGAAGCGTCGTAGGGAGTCATGCAGTAATACTGCAAACCGGGAATGATATGCATGTCGTGCTCGGGAATGTCCTGCTGCGTGAGCACTTGGGTGAGTTCCTTGGCGCGGTCGTTGCGGAAGTTAATGAAGATGACTACGTCGCCGGCCTCAATGGTTCCGTTGACGGAACTGTTGTGGATGGGCTTGACAAACTCGTCGGTCACGCCCTCGTCATAGCTCTCCTGCATGGCAGCCACCATGTCCGTGCTCTGTTTTCCCTTGCCGCTGACGAGCAGGTCGTAGGCTTCCTTGACGCGTTCCCACCGCTTGTCGCGGTCCATGGCATAGAAACGGCCCACGATGCTGGCAATGTTGGCATCGTTCTTCTGGCACACTTCGGTGAGCTGGCGGATGAATCCGATGCCGCTCTTGGGGTCGGTGTCACGGCCGTCCATGAAGCAATGCACGAAAGTCTGGCCTTCCAGACCGTATGCCTTGGACACTTCCAGGAGCTTGAACAGGTGGTCCAGGCTGGAGTGCACGCCGCCGTCGGAGGTCAGTCCCATCAGGTGGAGTTTCTTTCCCTGCTCCTTGGCATAGGTGTAGGCAGCCTTGACCTGCGGATTCTCCAAGATGGAGCCGTCCTTGCAGGCGCGGTTGATCTTCACCAGATCCTGATAGACGATGCGTCCGGCACCGATATTGAGGTGACCTACCTCCGAGTTGCCCATCTGTCCGTCAGGAAGTCCCACGTCTTCGCCGCTTGCAGCAAGCTGTGAGTGGGCTGAAACGGCCGTCAGGTAGTCCAGATACGGTGTCGGTGTGCGATAGATTACATCGCCCTCACCATGCTTTCCGATTCCCCATCCGTCGAGAATCATCAATAGTGCTTTTTTTGCCATATTCTTATTGCTTTATGATTGTTTATCCTTTCAAGCTGCAAAGGTACGATTAAGTGAGCAAAAAGCCAAATATATTTGAGTTTTTTCGACCACGGACACCTGTGGCAAAGGTATGCTTTTCATATCAGTAGACTAAACCTCGGGGCAAAAACAAGAGGGCGACCAAGCCTGGTCACCCTCTTGTCGTTATATGGTGAAAGGATTACTTCACGGTGATTTTCTTTCCGTCGACAATATACACGCCACGGGTGACGCTTGAAACGCGCTGGCCTTGCAGGTTATAGACTTTCTTGTCGGCCAAGGCACGCTGCAGGTCAAGGTTGCTGATGCCACCACCTATTACCCACACCGCCGTTGAGCCATTTCCCTCCTGCAAGAATTACCGAACAGACACCAAAAAGCGGGCTGCACCAGTTTCCTGATGCAGCCCGCGGGCTTATCAATTCACCTTTCCTCCTATAGGGTCTATCCGATTTCAATCTGGCGGGCAGGCTTCTTCTGGGCAGCAGCCGTCTTCGGCAGGTCGACGGTCAGCACGCCGTTGTCCACCTTGGCAGTGATCAGTTCCTTCTCCACGTCGTCCGGCAGGATCAGCGTCTGCTCATACTTAGAGTAGGAGAACTCCCTGCGCAGGTAGTGACGGCTCTTGTCTTCCTCCTTGTTCTCAGCCTTCTGCTCCATCTTGATGACCAAGTTTCCCTCGTCGTTGATGTCCACCTTGAAGTCGTCTTTCTTCAATCCGGGAGCTGCCAGTTCCACGGTGTAGTCGCTATCGCTCTCCATCACGTTGATGGCAGGTGCCGTTGCCGATGCTTTCGGCATGAAGTCGGTGTTGAAAAAGTCGTTGAACACGGTCGGTAACCATTGGTTTCTGTACATAATCGGTTTCATGTTTAAATCCTCCATTGTTTTATTTGTTATACATTGATGTTTGTTCTTACGCTTCAGGCCACCTCGGCAACGATGTCCCTGCGGTGCTTCTGCGTTCACAATGGAATAGGCAACAAGTGTACCAATGCCCGTTTATACGACATTATGACGCATTTATATGACAAAATGTCAACTACCGACTATTAAAACGAACGGGAACGCAGTATTTGCAACGCACGGGCTTTCCACGACGAGAGCCGGGAATCCACTTCGGCATCAGGCGGAGTACACGCAACGCTTCCTCATCGAAGCTGGGATCCAAGGAGCGTAGCACCTTGAAATCGAAACAGGTGCCATCGGCTTCGACAAAGAAAGTACAGATAACCCGCCCCGCCACACAGTCCTCCGCATGCACCTCCGGCCACCGGAGGTTTTCATCCAAGAAAACACGAAAAGCCTTCTGACCACCGGGAAAGCTCGGAAGGACTTCGTCATTTTCAATCAGGCAACTCCTTTTCGAGACCGTCGAATCTCGCTCTTCGGCCTTTGCCAGCACCGGAAGACACAACAGGAACATCATCAACAAAGCATTCTTCATCATTTTTCTTATTTTTAAGTTACAAAAAAGCACCGTGTGCCGTAGCCGACGGCTCATCCAGACACTGAGCCGGCAACCACCGGCACACGAATGCAGACGAGTATTGGTATTACGTCGGTGCAAAGATACGCCAAAGGAGTTCATGTGGCAAGACCCCTGACCGAATTGACACACACAGAAAAAGTTTTCCCACTGTTTTTCAGTACGTTACAATTCCCAAGACAGGGCTTCTTGACACAGCCGGCATTCCCTCTTCCGATACTCACGACGGCAAAAAGAAGAAAAGACAACGTCCATTTTGCACAATCCAACGGGATTCACTATCTTTGCAAAACAATGAGAAAATACGCCTTATATATTATAACCGCTATCCTGACGTGCCATGCCTGCACCGTTCACAGACCGAAACCGACCAAAGAGGCACCGGAGAGCGTTGTCCGGGAATGGGTAGACAGTGCCGAGGCTCACATCCGCAACAAGAATTTCAAGGCTGCCCTGCAGTTCCTTAACCATGCGGAATCCGCTGTCGGCAACGTAAAGACCGACAGCGTGAGCTACCATATCTACCAAGACCTGGCTTGGATACACGACAAGAGCGGCTCACCCCGACAGGCACTGGCCTACGGCGAAAAGGCCCTCAAATATGCTCAAAGAACGAAGAAAGGCCGCTTCATTGTCGACATGCTCAACCAACAAGTCTACACACTCTACAAAATGGGATGCAACGACAGCGCATGGGCCGTCACACAAGAAGCCTTGAAGCATTATCCAAGAGCCAGTGAGGGCCAACGCGCACTGATATTGCAGCACATTGCCTATCACAAAATGCTGAAAGACTCGCTCGACGAGGCACAACGCGTACTGGCCAAGGCATTCAGACAAGCCGCCGACACCACCATCGTGCCAGACTCAGCCACATTAAAGGCACTCTACAGCCGCCTGCCCATGGAAAACAGAATGCTGGAAGACCTCCTGACCCTGCAAAACCAACTGGACACCACCAAGCTCGAAACAGAAAAAGCCCGCCAGCAACTCTTTTTTGCCTGGCTGCTGACACTCACTGCCACCCTCATGGCAGCTCTCGTCTACGGCGCACGTTATCGCGAACGACGACTGGCTGACCACTACGAACAGACCATCGACACCATCCGCAACACCATGGAAGGTGCCCTCGACAGCAAGAATGCCACCATCGAGCAACTGAAAGCAGCCATCGACAGCAGCATGCAAGAAACGGAGCACCTCCGGCAACGTCTGCCAAAGACTTACAAGAAATCCCGCAACGATGCCTTCATCGCACAAACCAAACTCGGCGTAGACGTTCTCCATGCCATCTCCAACGGCGGAAACATCAGCCAATACGGCCGACGCGAGCAACAAGCTGCCACAGACGTACTGAAAATCATCGATGCCCGCTTTGCCCTGTTGCTGAGCGGCACCACACCTGCCTTGACCCCGAAGGAGACCTTCTATTGCATCATGGAGCACTACGGCAAGTCTGACACCGAGAAAGCCGATTCTTTCTGCTGTTCCGAACAAGCCCTGCGCTCCACCAAGAGCCGACTTGGCAAGAAAATCGACCTCAACAGCCTGCATCAGGACGAGCATCCAAGTCCTACGATCAGCAGATAGGCTTTCGACACACTTTTAAGAAAGCCTGCCTCCAGCCATAGCTCCCAGCCGTTTGAGCCGTCCCGATAACCCGCTGAGCCACAGCGACTTAGCAAGCGAGCTTCAGCGGCGAGATTTTTTAATTTATTTTTTCTCAAAAAATAATTTATTAATTCTCAAAAAATAAATTAAAAATTCTCGCGACTGTGGCACTTTCGGAAAACGACTGAGCTTCACCTGCGAAACGGGTGAGCCTCAGTGGGGTGAGAAAAGCAGTTCAGAAGCCCGACAAGTGAGGCTCGACGAACTGGCCGAAAGAGTGGAAAAAACCGATAAAAACAAGAAAAAGACAGGGCAAACGACATATTTTTAATGAATGCGCGTACAACTTAGGAATAAAAATCGTATCTTTGCAGCAATAACAAAAACCTACGTCTATGAAAAAAATCCTAAGCCTGGCCATGCTCTTCATGGCTTCGTATGCCTATGCGCAAGAAACCATCTTTGCCAATGCAGGCGACATCACGTCGCCGGAAATCCATGCTGACAACACCGTAACGTTCCGTATGATGGCTCCACAGGCCAAGACCGTGGAGCTGGATGGCAGCTTCCTGCCCAAGGAGAAAGTGCAGACACCCTTCGGCGAAATGGAACAGACCAAGCGGGCAACCCTGACAAAGGACGAAAAGGGCGTGTGGAGCTACACCACGGGCGTACTCCCGCCAGAGCTGCACACCTATTCGTTCTATGTTGACGGCATCCGCATGAACGATCCGAACAACGTCTACATGCTGCGCGACATCGCAACCTATCAGAACTATTTCCTCATCGACGGCGAACTGTCGGCCAACTACTTCGTGCGCGAAGTGCCCCACGGCACCGTGGAGAAAGTTTGGTATCCCTCTCCCACGCTGGGCATGAGTCAGCGACGTGCCACGGTCTACCTGCCGGCCTGCTACGATGCATCGAGCAACCGCAGTTTTCCCGTGCTCTACCTGTTGCACGGTGCGGGCGGCGACGAGAACGCATGGACGGAACTGGGCCGCGCGGCACAGATTCTGGACAACCTCATTGCACAGGGCAAGTGCGCTCCGATGATCGTTGTCATGCCTAACGGCAACGGTGCACAACAGGCCGTACCGGGAGAATACCCCAACTCCATGTACAAGCCGTCGTTTATGAACCCGAAGTGCATGGAAGGCAGCATCGAAGCCGCCTTCGTGAAGGATCTGGTGAGCTATGTAGACGGTCACTACAAGACCATCCGCAACCGCGACTACCGCGCCGTGGCCGGCCTGTCGATGGGCGGTTTCCACTCGCTGTACATCTCTGCCAACTATCCGACCTACTTCGGCTATGTGGGTCTGTTCTCTGCCGCCGTCAACCGCAACGGAAAGGGCGAGAACGACTGGATCTATGCCGACCTGAACCAAAAGCTCCGCAACCTGTTCGGCCTCAACCCGAAACTCTACTTCATCGCCATCGGCACGGCAGACTTCCTCTATAAGGACAATGTGGACTTCCGCAAGGAACTCGACGAGATGGGTGCCAAGTATGAATATGTGGAAACGGACGGCGGACACGAATGGAAAAACTGGCGCAAATACCTCAACCAGTTCCTGCCCAAGCTGTTCAAGTAACCCGACAAAAGAACCGAAACAACCATATCTAACAAAATCAAAAATCCAAAAGCATGAAGAAACTACTTATTGGAATTGCCGCGGTGGCCACGTCGACCATCGCTCTGGCACAAAGTGCGCCCCAACTGCGGGCTGACAACATTGACGAAGTGCTCAAAGCCATGACACTCGAAGAGAAAGCACAGCTCCTCGTGGGCGGCGGACACGACGGCTTTGCAGGCTCCGGATCGTTCATGGGCCATCAGGAGAAACTCGTGGCCGGCGCAGCGGGCATCACCGTGGAGATTCCGCGCCTCGGCATCCCGGCCACGGTGCTGAGCGACGGTCCTGCCGGCGTACACATCGACCCCGTTCGCAAGGGAACCACCCAGACCTTCTATGCCACCGGATTCCCCATCGGTACCTGTCTGGCATCGACCTGGAACACGGAGCTGGTTCGACAGGTGGGCGAAGCCATCGGCAACGAAACGCTGGAATATGGCTGCGACGTAATCTTAGGCCCCGGCCTGAACCTCCATCGCAATCCGTTGTGCGGCCGCAACTTCGAATACTATTCCGAGGACCCCATCGTAACGGGCATCATCGGTACCGCCGTCACCCTCGGCATACAGAGCCAGGGGGTGGGTGTGAGTGCCAAGCACTTTGCCGTGAACTCTCAGGAGACAAACCGCACGGGTGTGGACGAGCGTGTATCGCAGCGCGCCTTGCGTGAGCTGTATCTCCGCGGATTTGAACGCGTGGTTCGCGAGAGCGACCCCTGGACGCTGATGTCGGCCTACAACATCATCAACGGACAATATGCACAGGGCAGCCACGACCTGCTGACCAGCATCCTGCGCGACGACTGGGGCTTCAAAGGCATCGTGATGACAGACTGGATTGGCAAGCGCGACAAGCTGCCGACGGCTGTTGAGGTTCACGGAGGCAACGACCTGATGACACCTGGCTATCCCGCACAGGTGGAAGACATCATCCAGGGAGCCAAGGACGGTACCATCCAAATGGAAGACATCGACCGCAACGTGCGCCGTATGCTGGAATATATCGTCAAGACTCCGCGTTTCAAGAAGTACAAGTTCTCCAACAAGCCTGACCTGAAGGCTCATGCCGCCATCACCCGACAGAGTTCGACAGAAGGAATGGTGCTCCTGAAGAACCGCAACCAGACGCTGCCGATGAAGGACCTCAAGACAGTGGCTCTCTTCGGTGTGAACAGCTACGACTTCTTCTCAGGTGGTCTGGGCTCCGGCTGTGTCAATGTGCCCTACGTCGTGGACATGGTCAACGGTCTGAAGAATGCCGGTGTGAGCACGACTCCGCTGCTGACGGACATCTATCAGAAATATGTGGCCTACGCCAAGGCTAAGCTGAACGCCGATAAGAACCCGATGATGTGGTTCCTGAGTGCCGGACAACCCAAGGTAGACGAAATTGAGATTACCGAACGATGCGTAAAACACGAGGTGAAGGAGGCCGATGCCGCCATCATCACCATCGGACGACAGGCCGGCGAAGGCATGGATCGCGCCATTGAAGGTGAGTTCAACCTCACCGCAACCGAGAAGGACATGATCTTCCGTGTCAGCGACATCTTCCATGCAGCCAACAAGCCTGTGATTGTCATTCTGAACTCCGGCTCTGTCATGGAGACTGCCTCTTGGCGTGACCGCGCCGATGCCATCCTGTGCGCTTGGCAGCCAGGCGAAGAGGGCGGAAACTCCGTGGCTGACGTACTGATGGGCAAGGCCAATCCCTCTGGCAAGCTCACGATGACCTGGCCTATTGCCGCCACTGACCATCCTTCGACGAAGAACTTCCCGCAGGAAATGGACATGTATACCTACTCCACCCTGAAGGAATGGGGTGCTCCTATCCCCGGTACGGATGTGACGAACCACGAAGAGGACATCTATGTGGGCTACCGCTACTTCGACACCTTCGGAAAGGACGTGGCTTATCCCTTCGGATATGGTCTGAGCTACACGACTTTCGAATATGGCAAGCCTGCCGTACAACGCAGCGGCGACAAGATTACCGTCAGCGTATCGGTAAAGAACACGGGCAGCACCAGCGGCAAGGAAGCCGTGCAGGTGTATGTGGCTGCCCCGAAGGGCAAGCTCGAGAAACCCTCCAGGGAACTGAAGACCTTCGGCAAGACGCGCGAGCTGAAACCGGGTGAAAGCCAGACCTTGAAAATGACACTAAACGTACGCGACCTGGCCAGCTTCGACGAAGCCAACAGCCAGTGGCTGGCCGAAGCCGGCACTTATACCTTCCAGGTTGGTGCCAACATTGCCGACATTCGTGGCACAGCAACGCTCAACGTGAACGAGTATACGGAAAAGGTGAGCAATGTACTGGCTCCGCAGGTTAAACTGAACCTGCTGCATCAGTAAACAGAAATGCTTTCCTAACAGAAAGGCCGTGCGGGCATCAAGTGCCTGCACGGCCTTTTCCATGCTGGAGAACAAACAACTGGCATCCGTGGATAGAAGTCTGACAAAAGGAAAGAAGGATTACACTTTATCATATATAAGGAAGACATTTATTATATATAAAGAAGACGTTTATTATATAAAGAAGAAGCTGCTCCGCCTACAGGCAGAACAGCTTCTTATAGGATAGTGAAAACGGTGTTTATCGGGAACCGCCAGCCCACCAGACGGGCTCCTTATATACATACTGACCATCACCAAAGGCAGCCTTGACGTTGGGATTGGCCTGCGTGTCGCTGTTGGCATAGCCGAAACGGAGTGGGAAACGATTGCTGTTCTTCGGATTAGCCAGTTCGATGAATTCTTCGCCGAGAGCTTTCAGACGGCGTACGTCGTTGTATGCTTCCGTAGACTCGCCATTGGCTCCGTACATAGCGATGTACTTCTGAACCAGAACCTCCTTAAGGAGATCCTCACCCGTAAGGCCATCGAGGATGCGGTCAGCATAGGCTTCGGCATCAGCATCGGTCAAGGGGACGTTAGGATCTTCTTTGTCGAAGAAGAGGGCATCGTCGGTACCTGCCAATTCAGGTCCCTCAAGGGCAGCCGTAAGCGAAGCTTCGGTATTGGCAAATGCCGCCTTCAACGCATTCTTGACAGCCTCCTTGGCTGCATCGTCCTGTCCAAGACGTGCCAGTGCCTCAGCCTTAATGAACTGTACTTCATGATAGCTCAGGAGATAGGTGGAAGCAGTCTGTGCCAGACAGAAGCAATCGTAGGAATATTCCCACTGTACCTGTTCGGGTGTTCCGTTGGGTACGAGGTAGAGATTGGGGTTATCGGAAGTAAGGTGCATGTTGTACGGATAGAAGATGATACGTTCAACACGAGGATCCTCGCGTTCCATCAACTTGTTGAACATGCTTTCACTCACGCCCAGATAGTCGCGACTGTACTGGAGATCGAACAGGGGATTCCAGTTGTTGGCATCGTAGACGTTGTAGGCTGCCTGCTCGTCAACAGACTGGAAGGACTGGTCGCAAAGCTCCACGATCTGCTGACAGACAGCATTCTTGTCGGCAGCGCGGTAGAGCGTGTGGAGCAGCAGACGAGCCTTCAGGCCATAGGCGAACTTCAGCCATGAATCTGTCTTGCCTCTGTAGATGAAGTCGTAGGCTCCCAATCCGGCATCGCTGACTGTCTGTAGGTCGGCAATGGCATTGTCGAGGGTTTCCATGATAGACTTGTAGACATCTTCTTGCTTGTCGATAGCAGGAGTCATGGTCTTGTTGATGTCGCATGCCTCGGAATAGGGGATGTCGCCAAAGAGGTCGGTAAGGATGGCGGTGTTGTAGGCCACATACACCTCGGCAATACCTCTGATGCCGGTGCTTCCTGCTTCGGGGTCGTCGGCATCGTCCTTTGTCTTCTTCACAACGGTCAGGGCGTTATAAAGGTTGTTATAGGTGGCATTCCATGCATTGTTGAACGTTGAAGAGGATGTCCATTCGCCGGAACGGGTCTCGGCATTATAGAGTTGATTATACACACCGCCCTCGTGCTCAATGGCTACAGAAGCATAGGTATTGAAGTCGCCTCCAACCACACTGACAGCTGTAGCCGTAGCCAAGTCGGCCACCATGAACTTCGTTTCTGTTGACAGAGGATGATTGGTGTCTCTGTTTACACCGTCGAGGGCATCTTCCGAGCAGGCGGTCAACACCATCGAAGAAACGGCGAACAGCAAAGCTGTTGTTGAATAAAATATCTTTTTCATCATTGTTTGCTTTTTAGAAATTGAATGTTAATCCAAAGCCGTAGGTTGACGAGCCCGGCAATGAGAAGCGTTCGAAACCACCTGCCATATTATTGTTACCCTGCGAAGCCTCGGGATCAAAGCCTTTGATGGCCGACCAAAGCAGGACATTGCGGGCAAAGGCACTCAGCGTGATGTTGAGCCATGGTTTCTCCACGATGGGATAGCTTAAGGAAACCTCGCGAAGCTTCAAGTATGAAGACTTGTGGACAAAGGATTCTGAGATATTGTTCATCGCATTGAAATAGAAAAGTGCGTCATCGCTGCTGATGTAGATGTCGTTGGGCGAATAGCTTCCATCCTCATTCTGCTTTACGGCAGGCAGTTCGAAGAGGAACTGACCCTTGTTGCGGAAGTCGGCAGAACGCTGGCTGGTGCCATAGTAGTCCATCATGGTGTAGGTTCCGGCATACATATAGCCGCCCTGTTTCCAGTCAAGGGTGGCACTGAGCCGGAACTTATAGAGTTCAAGCGACGTATTGAAGCCCAGTTGGAAGTCGGGAGCGACACTGCCCAGCACTTTCTCCTCGCCAGCCATCGGCAGACCGTCCTCGTCTACGACGATGTCGCCGTTCTCATTGCGCAAAAAGCTTTTACCATAGATAACGGGGAACTTGTAACCGATACCTGCACGGATCTGCGGTTCAACGAATCCACCGAGGTAGATGCTCTCAACGCCTTCAGCCAATTTGTCCACATAGTTGTCAATCTTCGTAAAGTTCAAACTCATATCCCACTTCACGTTCTTCGTATCGATGGGCTTGGCACCGATGGTCAACTCATGGGAGTTCGTGTGAATGGAACCGCCGTTGGTGCGGAACTCGCTGTATCCGGTTGAACCCGACATGGGAACGTCGAAGATCTGGTCCTTGACGTTCTGGCGGGAGAACGTATAGTTCAAGGTGAACAGGCCGTGGAGGAAGCCCAAGTCGACTCCCACCTCATAGGAGCGGGTATTCTGCGGCTTGAGGTCGGGATCGTAGAAACGCTCATACGGCTTGTAGGCCACGACGCTACCGATAGGATACGAAATCGGTGTGCCCGAAGAGAAACCGCCGCCATACGCGGGAATGTCGTAGTACGACTGATAATAGGTTCCGGCCATACCCACCTCGGCATAAGATGCACGCAGCTTACCGTAGGTGAGGATGTCATTCTTCAGCGGCTGCAGCTCGGTGAAGATGAATCCGAGCGATACAGAGGGATAGAAGAACGTGCGGTTGTTGCGCGGCATGGATGAAACGATGTCACTACGCCCCGTTACATTCAAGAAAAGCATATCCTTGTAGTCGGCCGAGAGATTGAAGAAGTTACCGATGGTACGCGTCTTATAATTGTATTCCCTTGCCGTATAGGACTGCACGTTGTTCATGCTGTTCCATCCCGGGAAGTTGAAACTGTTGCCGAAAGCCTCTACCTGATGGCTCTTATTCTGCACAATCTCATTACCATACAGCACGTTCAGGTGCCAGTCAGGATTGATTTTCCAGTCGTAAGAGGCTGTGAACAGCGAATTCAGTTCGTTAATGGTCAGGCTATTGTCGTCAATTTCTCCAGTGCTTCCCCTGTGGCCATATCCGAACATATCCTTATAGTTGGTCGTATAGGCATCATCGCCCAGCTGATATTTGGCTTCCACCTTCATATCGTCGTTGATGGGATAGGCAAACTTCAAGTAGACATTACCGAAGAAACGCTGCGACTTCTCCGAGAACTCATTGTTCTCCGTAGCCCAATAGGGGTTGTCGAAGGTCAGCGTACGATAGCTCACCTGTGAATAGGGATCGCCCTCAACGTGGTTGGGGATGCCTTTGAGGTCATAGGACGACGGTGCACCATAGAGCGTGGCCATCAGGCCGTCGTTGGCACCCGTCTGCTTCTTCACCTTCGATGCCACGAAGTTCCCACTGAAGCCCGTCGTGAAGTAGGTGTTGAGTTTCAGCGACGCATTCAGCTTGGCATTGTATCGCTCCGAACCCGTTTCGGGAATGATACCCGTCTGGCTGGTGTTACCCAAGGAGAACGAATAGTCGCCCTTTCCTAAGTTTTGGCTGATGCTCACGCTATTGCTCCACGACACACCCGTCTCAAAGAAGTCGCGAAGGTTGTCGTAGGTCTTCGGCGTTGTCCAAGGATCGAGGCCCGCTGCGGCACGCTTCGGGCTGTAGTATTGCCCACTGTGCATGCCAAAGGCCTGCGTATATTCGTTATCGGCATTGCCGCCATACTCGGGATCGTTTGGAAGATCGGCAATCTTCGGTCCATAGGCAAACGAGGAGTTCGGGTTGAAAGCACCGTTCATACCCTGTGCATACTCAGTCTGTACCTTCGGAAGCGTGGATACGGTCGAGAAGGCCAGGCTCGTGTTATAGGTAATCTGCGGTTTTCCTTGTTTCAGACCCTTACCGCTCTTCGTCGTGATGATGATGACACCGTTGGAGGCACGCATACCATAGAGCGCACTCGCGGCCTGACCCTTCAACACGTTGATACTCTCAATGTCGTTAGGGTCAATGTCAAAAGCACGGTTGGCATAGTCGGAACCTGTCACGGACTGACCCGTATCAAAATCAGCCGCAGAGGCCACCGGCATACCGTCAATGACATACAACGGCGTGTTGTCGCCGGTAAACGAGCGCACACCGCGAATGGTAATGTGCGACGAGGCACCCGGCATACCCGACGAAGCGGTGATGTTTATACCCGACAGCTTACCCGACATGGCCGATGACAAATCGGTGCCCATGGCCTGGCTCAGCTTGTCAGCATTCAGATCCTGCGTAGCATAGCCCAGCGATTTCTTCTCGCGCGAGATACCCATGGCCGTCACCACAACCTCATTCAGGTCAGTGCTGCCGCTTTTCAGTATGATACGCATACCGTTTTTGGCCACCACCTCTACGGGCTCCATACCCAGATAGGAGATGACAATAACTTTCTTTCCTTCGGGAAGGACGATGTCAAAGGCACCGTTAACGTCGGTTACCCCCCCTAATTCAGTTCCGGACACACGCACGGCGGCTCCGATGACAGGCTCTCCGTCGTCCTCTGAGATCACAGTACCCGTGATGTGCGTCTGCGCCACAGCCACTCCTGCATACAGGAACAAGCTGAATAAAACCAAAGATAATTTCTTCATCATGAATACAACGTTGTTAAAAAACTATTATAAAAATTATAAAACCTTTACCGTTAAGCCGCGGCAAAAGTACAAACAATGTAGGAAATATGCAAGAAAAACGAAGAAAAATGATATAAAAAAAGTGTTTTCCTGGAACAAATATGTTACTTTTACAAGGAAACCTGTGATAATTTGCAACCGCCACGCAGGAGGATTGTATCAAATCCGAATATCAGCCGCAAATCCTGAAAATCTCATTTCCCTGTCAGCCGAGCCTGCATCGCCTCCACCTTATTATATATATAGGCCTTGAAAGCATCGTCGCCGAGAATTTCAATGTCGTCGAACAGCCCCAGGACAAACCGGCCGATGCCACGATAGTCGCAGACTTCCACTTCGAGCAGCCACCGCCCGTCGCCATCAGGTACCACCAGCTTGGCCCCGGCAGGATGTTCCTCCACAAAGACATTGCGCGCCAGCTGTCCTAATCGGAGCCGTACGGGACGGTGCGTGTCTCCGCTGAACATGAAGATGTCCGTAAACACCTGCGTGTGCTTGCTCTCCCCACTCCATCTGAGGTCCATCATCACCACACGATCCATGCGCGAGATGCGGAACGTCTTGCACTGGTCAGTCAGCGGTTCGTAGCACCTCACGTCATTATTGTTGTTCATCAGCAGATAAGGCTCCACAAAGCGGTCCCGGACAGTCATGCTGTGAGGCGAGGAGTAGCCTTCCAACTTCACCACACGCTTCGCCTTGATTGCTTCATAGAGCGTATTGACAATCTTGGCCGCCTTCTTGCGCGACTCCATGTCGGCCAGAATGGAGAAGTCGTAGAAGCGGTCGAGCTTCGCCTTGAGGTTGTTCACCACGGGATTGTTCTCCCCCACCATCGTGAGGAGCCGGCGCAGCGTCACGGCCTCGTCCTCGGTAAACTGCAAGAGGTCGAGCATCTTGTTCAGGAAGGGCGACCGCCGGTCTATGTGATAGCAGCGGTTATGCTTGAACAGGATAAACCCGTTGTCGCGGAAGAAGTGCAGGTAGTAGTAGAAATTGCGCTTCGACACACCCGTCATCTCACAGATGTCTTCCACCGTGTAGTCCTCGGGCGATGCCAGCAGCCTGATCATCTCCAGTTCTTTTCCCAGTTTGTCCATTCGCATAGTCGATTCCCGTATGAAGAAGTCCGTAATTCCATGATAACTGCCTTTTCCCTGCCCATCATCAGAAATCCAGCATCAGCTGGCCGTCGCCCAACAGGTTGTAGCTCTTGCGGTGATAGGGAGTGATGCCATGCTGGCGGATGGCCTCACGATGCTTTTTCGTGGGATAGCCCTTGTTCGACAGCCAGTCATACTGCGGGTATTCCACGGCCAGGCCGTCCATGTAGTCGTCGCGATAGGTCTTGGCCAACACCGATGCTGCCGCTATCGACAGATACTTGCCATCGCCCTTGACGATGCAGGTATGTGGCAGCGGCTTGCCATCAGCCTCTTCCGGCGGACAGTAAGGCTTGAAGCGATTGCCGTCGACGATGACCGCCTGCGGGCGCACGGCCAACTGGTCCAGCGCACGATGCATGGCCAGGAAGGAAGCATTGAGGATGTTGATGCGGTCAATCTCCTCCGGCGTGACGATACCCACCGCCCAGGCCAGCGCGTCGCGTTCAATCTGCTCGCGCAGGAGGTAGCGCTTGCGGGCCGTGAGCTGCTTAGAGTCGTTCAGCTCCTTGTTCTCATAGTCCGGCGGCAAGATTACCGCCGCCGCATACACGCTCCCGGCCAGGCAACCGCGCCCGGCTTCGTCACAACCGGCCTCCACCAGTCCTTCGTAATAGTTTCCCTTCAGCATGTCGTTCGTCTTTTTCTACCTGCAAAGATAATAAAAAGGTAAAAAAGTAAAAAGGCAAAAGGATAAAAAAGGGGTTCATCCGACATTTCGAGTGATATAATGAAGAGATAATGAAGAAAATCGCTGA
>CAMHEA010000028.1 GCA_946184025.1 uncultured Prevotella sp. | reverse complement strand
AAATCTGATTTTAGAGGAAGGTGCAGAGGTTGTCCTAACCAATGGCTCTGGTGATGTTGTTAAAGATGAATTTGGTAATCCCATTACTGCAAAATATGCCGGAAACAATAAATTTGAGTGCAGAGGTGAAATAAAACGCTCTTCCCCATTGGCTCTCCATTATTTAAATAAGTGTTGTGGTAAAGATATGAAAGCTGTTAATGGCAATGAATATTGGAGGTTTGAAGGCCAAAAATTATCAGACTTGCGGAAGAACTGGCAGGAGGATGATGTAGATAGTATAACGGATTGATAAAATTTGCAAAATCCAAATTTATGGCAAAGGATTTAACGGCATCGCAGATTGACCAGCAGAATGTGCTCCAAATATTGAGAAAAATTAGGAGGAATTGGAGCATAACGGGTACTTTTTATGGAAGGCTAACTCGCTGAAAGAATTTAAGTTATGTTTTGCTCCCGAAAAAGATTTCGGGAGCAAAACAACGCAGCTTGGACTCTTCGATTTCTGTTCTTTCCTTAATATCGGTATGCTGCTGACTAAGAGCGAAAAAGCAAAGTATGTCCGCTCTCGTATCCTCGATATTGTGATTTCTACCATCAATGAGAAGACTGGTGGGGGCACAAAGTATATTAACTGAAGATATAGCCGGCATTAGAGATCGTGAGCGACTGGAGTCGGTGCTTGAATTTGTACAGAACGACTTGTACTACCCTACATTCGAGGATAAACTGACGTTTCTGGTATCACGCATCTGCACGGGGCATCTTTTTGATGACGGCAACAAGCGTATGTCGCTAACGTTGGGCGTGTATTTCTTGCATAAAAACGGACGATTTTGGGCAGCAACGACATTCATGACCCACATGGCTGCCATCATCATGCATGTGGCGGTGGGGCATATCGACGAAGAACTGCTTGCAAGGATTATACCTCCAGTAATCAAGGGTGAGGACTTTAGTGAAGAGCTGAAAATAGATATAGCCCACGCCATGGAAAGCGGAGAATTGTTTAGTGATTAATTATGCGTATGTAATAGCCGCATCCATTCGGTAATGGGGGCGTAGCCTAATCCTCTTTTCTCGCAGGAACTACAAAAATGCTGAATTTGCTTATAGGTAGATAAAAAGCTGGTCAATGCAAACATCCCCGAAAGATTTGGCTTTTTGCCTGTTTCGTTGTACCTTTGCCGGAGATATGATGCAAGAGAAAATACATAGCCTGTACGAACTGAACACCTGTGTGCAAGATGCCATCCTTCAGCAGATGGGACAGACCTATTGGGTAGAAGCCGAACTTTCCGAAGTCCGCGAAAGCCGCGGACACGGTTATTTGGAACTCATCCAGTCTGATTCCGTCACCCGCCAGCCCCTGGCCAAGGCTTCCGCCCGTTGTTGGCGTTCCACTTGGCAGCAGCTGCGACCCTATTTCGAGCGCGTCACCGGGCAGCCGCTCCATGCAGGCATCAAAGTGCTGCTGGCTGTGCAACCCCAGTTCCATGAACTCTATGGCTTCTCTTGGATCATCTCCGACATCAATCCAGAATACACTCTTGGCGATATGGCTCTGCGACGGCAGCTTATCATTGGGCAGCTTAAGGCCGAGGGCGTGTTCGACCTCCAGAAGGAGCTCGCCCTGCCATACTTTGCCCAGCGCATCGCCGTTATCTCCTCGGCCACTGCCGCAGGCTATGGCGACTTCTGCAATCAGCTGGCCGACAACCCTTATGGTTTCCAGTTCCACACCGAACTGTTTCCAGCCGTCATGCAAGGCGAGCAGGTGGAGCCCACCGTCATAGCAGCCCTCGACCGCATCAACAGCCGTCTCGACGATTTCGACCTCGTTGTCATCATCCGTGGCGGAGGAGCTACCGCCGACTTGAGCGGTTTCGACACGCTGGCTTTAGCAGAGAACGTAGCCAATTTCCCCATACCCATTATTACAGGCATCGGCCACGACCGCGACGAAAGTATCCTCGATATGGTTTCCCATGTCCGGGTGAAGACCCCCACGGCTGCCGCCACGTTCCTGATCGACCATCTGAAGCAGGTGGCCGACCGCATCGCCTCAGTCGAACAGTCGTTGCAACGCTATATCGGTACCCAGTTGCACGTTCAGCGGTTGCGGTTGGAGCGGCTCTCTCAGCTCATTCCCCATCTGCCGACCCAGCGCATGGCCACCGGCCGGCATCGTTTGGAGACTCTTGACGGCAGTCTGAGGGTAGCCTTGCAACGCATCATTGAGAAGCGCGACTATCAGCTGAACGCGTTCGCCACCCAACTTCGAAGCTATGATCCACAACGGCTGTTGCAGCGCGGCTACAGCATCACCCTGCACAACGGGAAACCAGTTCGCGATTCTGGCCTGTTGCAACCAGGCGATCAGCTGGAAACACGCGTCGGAAAAGGAACGGTGTGGTCGAACGTCATCGCTCCTCCCGTCAGAGAATCAAGTAATCCGTCAAAGAACAAGAAAAAATGCAAGGAAACATGAAATACGAAGAAGCCATTAAACAATTAGAACTCATCGTTCGCAAAATGGAGAACGATGAGTTCGAAATCGATGAATTGTCTGTTCAGCTGAAAAAAGCGCAGAAACTCTTGAAATTCTGCAAGGATAAGTTGACCAAGACCGAAGAGGAAATCCAGAAACTACAGGTAGAATCCGAAGGTGAGTGACTTGAACTTCGGGCCACGATGGTCTTTCAGTACGTCGAAGGGTGAATATTTCACATAGAAGTCTAAGAAGAACGGAGTTCTGAATTTTGCCATGAAATCGACGGAGAACGGCCGCTGGTGGGCATGACTCGTGCTGACGGTATAGTCTTCCTTGCCGAATTTATAGTGGGTCTTGATGCTGGAGTGGACGTTGAAGTTTAGCACGGCACCGAGGCTGACTCCCCACGACAGTTTTTTGCCGAAGGTTTCGTGCCACAACAGGGGCATGGTGATGCTGAACAGATTGATTTGAGAGTACCTTGAGGTTGTGCCTTCGGGGTAGTCACCCAGCAAAATGTTGTTGTTCTCCCCCTTATAGAACATCTTGCTGTCCTTCGTCCGGTAGTGTCGCCAGTCCATTCCCAGTCCAGCTGAAAACCAGTGGGCATGGTTCTTCTGTTTCAGCCGTGGATGGTACTCATATTCCAGCAGTGTGAACCACATTTCTGTCGACTGAAAGGGCTTGAAGTCCAGTTCTTCGCTTGGCTCCACAGCCGTGGGAGCGGAAAAACCAAGGCCGATGTGAGGGCCCATAATCATGTGGCGAGCCTCCATGTCCTCGCTTTTCTTTCGGCCTACTTTGATGCAGACATCCCAGTTGCGGTCTATCTTTACTTCGCTCACATAGTTTGAGTCTACGAGCTGGATGTGGTTCTCATAGTGAAAGTTCTCGTTATCCTCCTTGCCGATGACTTCCACCTTCTGGATGGAATCGCTTGTTACTATCACGACCTGCCTTGCCTTGTTGATGATGGTCGTGTCGTTGTCGGCAAAGGACATCTGTGTGCCCGTTGTCGTTGCACTGGCTGAGATGCTGCCCAGAAGTGCCATTGCTGTGAATAGTTGCTTCTTCATTTTCTTATGTTTATTTTGAAAGTTTTCCGATGGTTTCGGCCACGGCATTCGGGCCTTCCAGATAGATTACGAGAACCTTTCCGGCTGTGCACTTATAGCTGAACAGTCGCTTGTTGCCTTTCTGTGGTGGCAGTTGTATGGTGATGGTGACCGTAGATTTTCCGACTCTTTTCATGGTTGCAGGACTGTTTGGTTCCATGTCCTGCCCAATCAGGGCTTCTATGCGCTGTTGCTCTTCCTTTGTGGCCGTGAAGCGCAGGCTGTGGAAAAAGGTTAGTCCATACCTGCTCAGGGCTTTTCCGCGCACCTTCGTTTCCACCATACGTTCCAAGCTGACGATGCGCCCTTCGAAGAGGGCATCCGCGTGCATGCCCTTCTGGGCAGCGGCTGTCAGCGTTGCCGTTATCATCAAGCCTATGATCACCAGTCTTTTCATCATCATTTCTTTATTTTGTGAGTTGTTATTCCGTCTTAAACATTTCGTTCAGTTGCTGGGCGATGTCGTCTTCCATGCTTGCATTCTCGGCCATGCCATTGACGGCACGTCTTACCTCAGCCATGACGATGGCCTTGTCTGTGCATTTCTTTCCATAGATGACGGCGACATACTCGTCATTCTGTTGGCTGAACAGCCTATGGGCACCTATGATTGTAATCGTTGCCAGGCAGGCTGCTGCCGACCATCCGATGATATGATGCCAGCGTTTGGCCTTTCGTGCAACGGGGATGGCTTGTGCCGCCGCAGGGGTTGCTTCCATTGCGTCGAAGTCCATGAACATTTCCCTGTATGCCAGCAAGTCCTCCGGCACTTCTCCTGCCTGGTAACATGCGTACAATTCACGTTCATCTTCCAGTGTCGTTTCGCCTTCGAAGAAGCGTTCCGTCAGTGTCCGTATTTTCAGTTCGTCTTTCATCATAGCCTTCCTTTTGATTGTGTCTGATATTTCTGCCTGACAGCCATACGGGCGCGGCTGAGTGCTTTCCTGACTGCCACCTCGCTCATGCCTGTCAGTTGGGCAATGTCCTTCATTTCCATGCCCTCCATGTGGCGTAGTCGCAGGATGGTCTGGGGCAGGTCGGGCAGCGTGTCGACAATCGCCATCATGCGTTCGATGCGCTCGTGGTCGGCTGGTGAGGTTTCTATGGCATAGTCACCGATGTCCACCGTGACACGCCTGCGGCGCAGCTGGTCGATGGCGAGGTTCCTGACAAGCACTATAGCCATGCCGTCGAGCGGCATTTGCAGCCGGTCATGCATCTGCCACAGCCTGAGCAAGGCATCCTGTACGATATCCTCGGCCTCCTCTTCGTCGTTGAGGAGGTGGCGGGCCTGTGCAGCCATGCGGCTTCTGAGTCTTTCAGCCTCTTTCTGATATGCCTCGGTCGTCATTCGGTGCTTGTTGTTTTTTCTTATATACGCAGCTGTTGCCGTTTTGTGACACAAAATTACTCAAAAACGAGAGAAATGTAAAAGATAAGCTTGCTTTTTCTTTTCATTTCCGAGGTGCCATGCTAAGTTCGGCGAAGCCAAAGCTACGCAAAAACGAGAGTCCTGGAAAGGAAAAACTAATTTTCAGTCCATGACCGTGTAAATAAATCCTTCAAAAGTAGGCATTTTCCTTGACTTATCCCCAAAAACAAATTAAACGTTCTTCGCAAGGCATGTGGAAGTAACTTTTTCAGTTCGTCTTGCACCACATTAGAAAAATATTCGTATCTTTGAGGCAGAAATTGGTAATACGGAATAGGGACATCTGAAAATAGAGATATGACACGAGGACAGAGAACGGCAATAGCTCGGATTATCAGCGACATGATAAAGGATCTTTGGTGCTCCTTTAGTGTTCCTTTTGTATTGCCGCCACGTTTAGGGGAATTAGCTGACTTGCTCATGCAAGATGTAGAATTGGGAAAACGAGAAGACTATGCTGCACATCTGCTGGAAGTCAACAAAGAGGTCGGCAAATTATATGATGAGGCTACCAAAGGTATGGGTATAGATGAAGTTGCGTATTAACTTCGCAAATAGGTAACTGAACATATGGAAAACGGAGAAAGCGATAGAGGCAGAATCGTTCACGGATAAGAGTGAATGGGGGCAATACCGGTGCTTATCCCAAGCAGGGGTGGCGTTTGGTCATTTCAAAATAACTTGTACATTGCACCCGATAACGAGTCGCGAAGCAGACGGTGGCTCGTTATCGGGTGTTTTTTTTGTCAATTTATAGCAGAACAGGGTGATGAGAATGGTCTCTATATCGTAATCCCGAATTCTTGACCTTATTGTCTCCGGTTTCTGACCACCTGCCGTTTTACCATTCGTGCCAGCACCTTCATGTGTGGCATCTTCTGCATGGTGGAGCGTACTGGCTGCACATCGTAGAGCAGCATGAGCAGGAGCACGGCCAGGGCAATGAGGCAGATGCTTCCGTACATTTGTTTGATGCTCACAAGGAGGATGCTGCTCATGTCGTGTTGGACGGCACGGCTCAGCGTGTCGGCAATCTGCCGACGTAGGCCGAATCCGTAGAGGCCTGAGCAGATACTTTCGGCCACTCCGTTGCGCACGAACCCCGAAAGCGTCAGTGCCATGAAGAAGGCTGGAAAGGGAATGAGATCCTTCAGGTAGAGGGTCATCGTGGCAAAGAAAATGGCATAGCCGAAGGTGCGCAGTACGGTGGGTAGCCACAGCCGTTCTATGGGTAGCATCGGAGAAACTTGCAGGTACATGATGATCTGGGAGAGAAGGAGGGCGGCAAAGCCTGCCGTGAGCAGTCGTGTGTATTTCTGATGCAAAGGACGGTGCCAGAGGATGGTGAAGGCACAGCCAGCCACATAGCCTATCCATTCGAAAAGATAGAGTTGTGATGTAGTGGTGAATCCCCAGTGAAGTATGCCGCCCGTCAGTGCGTTCTGCATCACATGGGGTGTGGCATTCATTACTTCAGCCACGAAAAACATGCCGAGGATGGGTAGCAGACGTTTATGGTGCCATAGATGTGCTTCCAGATAGGGGTGGCGTATGCTTGTCATACGGTGGAGCGTCACGGCCAATGTTACAGGGAAGGCGATGAGTACGGCACACCATGTCGGGCTGTCCCACCAGTTGTAATATTCACCGTAGGTGGCCAGCCAAATCACTTCCAGCATCAGTGCCGACCAGAGGAAACAGCCCAGCCAGTCGAGCGACACTAAAGGCAATGGCTTCATAAACCGCCATGGACGTGTGCAGATGTAGACCACCAGTGCTATGAAAGCCATCACTGCCGCCATCAGCCAGTGCATGGCCTGCCATGAACCACAGGCGATGGCCAGTTGCTGTGCGGTCCAGTTGCTGGCTGGCATGGCCATTAATATAATAATGTATATGGTGGGAAGAAACACACCAAAATCCTGTCGGGGCGAAATCCACAGGCGGATGTTGGAGAAGCATTCGAAAGTGCCGCACAGTTTAAAGTAGCCGGCGACATAACTGATGAGACACAGCAACGGTACCCATCTTACATAGAGTGCCAACACGTTGCAGACGGCAATTACCAGAGCCGCATTGATGAGCAACTGGCGATTGGTGAACCGCAGTTTGTAGCGAAAGAGGAAAGGGAACGGCATGTTCACACCAACGACTCCAAACATGGCTATCATCTGGATGTCCTCTCGCATGAGCGAAGTGGCTCCCATCATGTGCTGGGTCAGTGAGAAATAAACCCCGCCAGAGAGTTGGAAGAGGAAAGCGAAAAGCAGATAGATCCACGGGCGTAACCTTTCGGGCACGAACTCGTGGAAGAAGGGCATCGCAAACTTTTGGTTATTCCAGTCTGCCATGGCCTCATTCGTATTTTACTTCGCATTCCACGTTGAGGCCGCCGAGCAAGCGGCGCACGTCGGCCACATTGTTTTCGGCTGTGAGTTTGATGCGTACGGGGATTCGTTGTTCCACCTTCACGAAGTTACCGGTGGCATTGTCGACGGGATTGGCACTCATGGCACCGCCGGTGGCTCCTGCTATGGACTCCACTACGCCGTGATAGGTGATGTCAGGAACGGCATCGGCCTTGAACGTTACCTTGCAACCTGGTTGGATATGGCGCATCTGCGACTCGCGATAGTTGGCCGTCACCCATATCTGGGCATCGTCGATGATGCGGGCAAGCTGCTGTCCCGGTTGTATGAGCTGTCCTTCATGGATGATCTTTTTGTCCATCACACCGTCGCTGGCTGCCACGATGACGGTATAGCTCAGGTTCAGGCGAGCCAGGTCTTTCTGACTGCGTGCGGCTTGTGTACCCGCACTGTTCTGTTGCAGGCGTTGTGCCTGCTCAGCTTTGACGGAAGCGGTGGCGTGGGTGGCGGCAGTGGCTTGCTGGCGACGTGCCTGAGCCGCTTCCTGCTGTGCGATGGCTTGCTGGTAGCGGCTTCGGGCTTCTTCGTATTGCGTCGCGGTGTGGTCGTATTGTTGTTGGGTGACGGCTCCTTTGGCCAACAATGACTGGTAGCGTTCATAGTCTTTGCGGGCATTCTCCATGGCGGCATGGGCTTGTGCCACTTGGGCTTGAGCAGCCTCGATACCTGCATCGGCTACGCGTTCGCCGGCTCCCGCTGTTGCAACGTTGCCTTCTGTCGTGCTAATACCGGCGGAGATGGCAGCACCTCCAGCTTCGGATGCTGTGACGGCAGCTTCGGCCTGCGACAGGTGGAGGCGGTATTCGGAGTCGTCGATGATGATGAGTGTGTCACCTTTGTGCACACGCTGGTTCTCTTCAAACCGTATTTCCTTGATGAATCCTTGTACGCGGGCATTGATCGGTGTGATGTGGCGGTGCACCTGTGCATCGTCGGTCCACGCTACGTTGCCGAGATGGATGAAACGGCTGCATGCGAAGCCAATGGCTATCACCAGCAGAGCAATAATAATAGTGTTGTATGTTCTTTTGATGTTCTTTTTATTCATGACAATTTCTATTTTTTTGTTTTCTTAATTTGAACCTTAAAAACTCTCCTTTTTTACAGCGTTCCACTGATGTACTTCATCCTATAGTAGGCGAAGGCAATTTGGATGCGAGCTTGGGTCTCGTCAATCTCGGCATTGAGCTTGAGGTTCGATGCGTCGACCATATCGGTGACGAGGGCGAGTTGGTTCAAGTAGCGTTCGCGCATCACTTCATAGTTCTGGGCGGCCAGTTGTACGCTTTTCTGTTGTGTCTCCAATTCCTTGTGAGCCTGTCTGTAGCGTACCCATGCCTCTTGCATCTGCTGGTCAAGTTGTTCCTTTTGGCTTTGGTGTGTCAGTTCTTGCAGATGGGTGGCCTGCCGTGCCTGATGAAGCTTCTTGTTCGACTTGAACAGGGCACTGAAGGAATAGCGTAGGCCAACGCCGAGATACCATATGTTGAGGTTCTTGTCAACAGGTGGCAGTTCAAAGGTAATGGGGCCGTTGAAGTTGTCGACGGCCATAATGGAAATCTTGGGCAGCAGTTCGCTACGCATGAGTTTCTCGTGGTTCTTGGCCATCTCGATGTCAATGGCCGACTGTTGCAGCTGGGGCGAATGGGTTGTGCACTCTTCCTGCCAGACTTCCACGGCGAGTTCGGAGGGGTTGATGTCGGCAGCTTGCTCGTCGGGCGTGATGTGTTTATCGGTGGGCAATCCCAGCATCTGACAGAGTTGATAGTTCTGAATGGTTCGCTGATTGGAAATCTTCTCGCGTCCCAGCTTCAATTGTTCCATTTGCAGCTCATAGCGTGTCACGTCGTTGAGCAGCACCATTCCTTGGCGGTATTTCTCCCGGATGTTGTCGACGAGGGCTTGAGTGAGCCTGATGTTTTCATCATACACTTTCAACCGTTGGTCTGTTGTCAGCAGGTCGAGATAGATTCCCAGCGCAAGAAAACGCTGTTGCTCTCTGACGGAAGACGTTACGGCCGCGCTCTTGGCGTAGTTGAGCTCGGCTAAGCGTATGCCGGTATCGACAGCACCTCCGGCGTAGATCACTTGCTGTGCTTCCACGGCGAGGGAATTGCCGAAATGGGGCGATGAATAACCATGCACGTCACCAAACTCGCGATCTGTGAGGACCACGTTGCCGATGTAACTTGCAGAAAGAGAGGAGTTAATTTCCGGCAGTCGCTGGCGTTTGGCCACTTCGATGCCTTGCGAGGCTACCACCTCGCCCTGTTTCTGTGCCTGAAGTTGTACGTTACCCGTCTCTACGAGTCCGAACAGTTCCTGCACAGTCAGCTTGCGTTCGTTGTTCTGCGCCGCTACGGCGGTCACAGTTAACATGGCGAAGGCAAGCAATACTTGTCTTGTCATCATTTCGGGGGGCAAAATTACAATAAAAAATTGGATTACTGATGTGTCTTAGGGCAAAGGAGGCTGTCTACAGATGGTGTTTTTTTAGTATGTTTTAACATTCTTGCGACTTCTCTGACTGCAAATTTTGTTGTAATTTTGTGGTCGGATGATGATTGGGGGCTTTTCCCGCCTTCCACGAGAAAGTGCATCGTGTAAATGTTATGGCAAATTATTTAGCTTCAAAACCTAGGTATGAGATTCTGGACGGGCTGCGTGGGGTGGCTGCGTTGCTGGTGGTAGCTTTCCATTTGTTTGAAACTTATTCTGAGGGGGTGACTCATCAGATTATCAACCACGGCTATTTGGCGGTGGACTTTTTCTTTGTGCTCTCGGGGTTCGTGGTGGGCTATGCCTACGACGACCGATGGGGACGGATGGGGACGTGGCCGTTCTTTAAGCGGCGTTTGGTGCGCCTGCATCCGCTACTTGTCTGGGGTACATTCCTGGGGCTTCTCCTCTTCTACTTCGGTGGCGACATGCCGGATTTTGCGCGTATCGGCGATGTTCCGGTGACCACGGCGGTGGCGGTAGCATTGCTGTGTATGACCATGGTGCCGTTGCCACAGGCGTGGGACATCCGTGGCTGGGGGGAGATGAATCCGCTTAATGGTGCCACTTGGTCGCTGTTTTGGGAGTATTTGGCCAATGTGGCTTATGCGCTTGTCATCCGGCACTTCTCCAAGGGTGTGCTGGCAGGTTTCGTGGTGTGTTCGGCGGTGTTCACGGTGGTGCTCTGTATGGATATAGATGTTTTTGGCTGCCTTGCTGAACGCAGTTATGCGGCATATACAGTAATCGGGGGATGGAGTCTTTCGCCCGATCAGCTGCAGATTGGTATTACGCGTCTGCTCTATCCTTTTTTCTGTGGATTGTTGCTTTCCCGCCTTTTTCAGGAGGGCACACGGAGTTGTGCGGCTGGTGGTGAAGGGGGCAGGGGACTGCGTCGCTCTGCATGTAGGATTCAGCCTTCTGCCTTCAGGGTGCGCGGTGCTTTCTGGTGGTGCTCGTTGGCTGTGGTAGTGATGCTTGCCATGCCTCGGGTGGGCGGTGACGTGGCGGAAAACTATTGGATGAACGGTCTCTATGAGGCAGTTTGCATCCTCGTTGTCTTTCCGCTTGTCGTCGTCATGGGCGCAAGTAGCAGTACCCAACGGCGCACCACGGCTGTAAACAAGTTTCTGGGCGACATCAGCTATCCACTCTATGTCACTCACTATCCGCTGATTTACTGGCAGATGTCGTGGGCGGCTACGCATGCGAGCCTGCCGGCTGCCGTTCATGTGGCTGTGGCCGTGAGCCTTTTCTTCCTTGCGGTGGGTGTGGCTTATGCTTCGTTGAGACTCTATGACGAGCCTGTTCGTAGCTGGTTGCGGCAGAAATTGCTTTCCTGAAAAATGAACTTTTTCTGAAAAAAGCGCGTTAAAAATTGCGGTAGTGCGCTAAAATGCTTACTTTTGCATTCAAATTGTAAACAAACCAAGATAGATTATGAAGAATATTGATTGGGCTGGCCTGTCGTTTGGTTATATGCCGACAGACTACAACGTACGCTGTTATTATCGTAACGGCAAATGGGGAGAGATTGAAGTTAGCTCCGATGAGTATCTGAAATTGCACATGGCAGCCACGTCGCTGCACTATGGACAAGAGGCTTTCGAGGGATTGAAGGCCTATCGTTGTCCCGACGGAAAGGTACGCGTGTTCCGCGTGAAGGATAACGCCGAGCGTCTGCAGTCTACCTGTCGCGGCATCCTGATGCCTGAGGTTCCGACAGAACTGTTTGAGGAAATGGTAAAAAAGGTTGTACGCCTCAACCAGGAATATATCCCGACCTACGAGAGCGGTGCCACACTCTATATTCGTCCGTTGCTCATTGGAACGGGGGCGCAGGTGGGTGTGCATCCTGCCAATGAATATCTCTTCCTGATATTCGTCACGCCCGTAGGTCCTTATTTCAAGGGCGGTTTTTCCAGCAATCCCTACGTCATCATTCGTGAGTATGACCGCTCGGCACCTTTAGGAACGGGTAAGTACAAGGTAGGCGGCAACTATGCAGCTTCGCTCTTTGCCAACAACCTTGCCCATGAGAAGGGCTATGCCTGCGAGTTCTATCTGGATGCCAAGGAAAAGAAGTATATTGACGAATGTGGTGCAGCCAACTTCTTTGGCATCAAGGACAACACATACGTCACACCGAAGTCGACCAGCATCCTTCCGAGTATCACCAACAAGAGCCTCATGCAGGTGGCTGAGGATCTGGGACTGAAGGTGGAACGCCGTCCCATTCCCGAAGAAGAACTCTCTACCTTCGAGGAAGCCGGAGCCTGCGGAACGGCAGCCGTCATATCGCCGATTTCCTATATTGACGACTTGGAAACGGGCAAACGCTATGACTTCGGTGCAGAGCCGGGACCGGTGAGCAAGAAACTCTACGACACCTTGCGCGCCATTCAGTATGGTGAGATTGAGGACAAGCACGGCTGGACAACCGTCGTGATAGAGTAAGCAATTCCATCATAATCAGACAAGACAGGAGGAAGGTGATAGGAGACAAATGTCTGTTTCCCTTCTCCTTCCTCTTTTCAGTCAGAAAGAATAATTAATAATATAATCTAATGAGAACAATAACAGACTATAAGAACGCGGCATTGGATGCGTTGGAAGGAAACTGGGGAAAGGCTGTCGCTTTGACGGTGGTTGTGTATGTGGTATTGTTGGTACCGATCTATGGGCTTCAAATTTTTTGTGTGCTCCTTTCGGATTCAAAGGAAGCAGAACTTGTCGGGCAACTCCTGGGAAACGTAGCAGCGTTCCTCCTATTGCCGCTTAGCTGGGCTTACGTTGTGGCCTTCCTGCGCTTGTTGCGTAGACAGGAGGTTGGCATCGACAACCTTTGGGATGGTTTCCGGCAGTATTTGCGCATCTTCACCACGATGTTGCTGCGGGGCATCTATACTTTTTTGTGGGCACTGTTGCTCATCGTGCCAGGCATTATGAAGGCTTATTCGTATGCCATGACCGATTATATCCTTGTGGACAATCCTGAGTTGTCGGATGACAGAGCCATCTCCAAGAGCAAGGAGATGATGGAAGGCCACCGTATGGATCTCTTCCTTCTTCATCTGAGTTTCATTGGATGGGCCTTGCTGGCTCTCCTCACCTGCGGACTGGGATTCCTGCTGCTCTATCCCTATATGGAAACGGCACAAGCTGCCTTCTATGAGGACCTGAAACAAGAGCAACAGACATCGCTACAAGAGTAGTATGAGCAAAGGTAAACTACAGAAATTCGCAGAAATGGAGACGTTCCCCAACGTCTTCCAATATCCCTATTCCGTCATTGAGAACGTTCCTTTCAACATGAAAGGCCATTGGCGCGAGCAGTATTTTCATAACCAGAACCCGATTGTGCTGGAGCTGGGATGCGGAAAGGGAGAGTACACCGTAGGGCTGGCGCGGCTCTATCCCCACATGAACTTCATCGGGGTTGACATCAAGGGTGCCCGTATGCACAAGGGTGCCAAGGAGGCTCTCGACGAAGGACTCACCAACGTCGCTTTCCTTCGTACGAACATCGAGATCATCGACCGGTTCTTCAGCGAAGGAGAAGTACAGGAAATCTGGCTCACCTTCAGTGATCCGCAAATGAAGAATCCGCGCAAACGCCTTACGTCCACCTTCTTCATGCAACGCTACCGGCGTTTCCTGACTGATGGAGGATGGGTACATCTGAAAACCGACTCCAACTTCCTTTTCACCTATACCACCTATATGGTGGAAAAGAACCAGCTGCCCGTAGCCTTCCGTACGGAAGACCTCTATCACGATGCGCGCCTGCACCTGTCGGACGATAGAAACAGCTTCGGCGTAGAGGGAGAGACCTTCACGTTGCCCAATTTCCAGACCTACTATGAGTCGCAGTGGATAGCCCGCGGGTTGAACATCAGGTACATGCGCTTCCAGCTTCCTGCGCAAGGCGACTTGGAAGAGCCCGATGTGGAAATCGAACTGGATGACTATCGCTCCTACAAGCGCGTGTCGCGGAGTGGTGTGGACAAGCGGAAATAAATGGCATTGCCCAATCTTGTGGGCAATGCCATTTTTTTTGAGCATAGTTGTAATCTCCTTCATTATAGGATGAGCAACAGTCAATTTGCTTTTCTGAATTCTTAATAAATCTTAAAAAAAATACACTTAGATTGGTAGTTTAAAGAAGAAGAACTACATTTGCACCCGAAAGCAAACGACACATTTTAAAGAAACGGCAGAAAATGCAGGGCTCTTGAGCCTGTGGCATGATACTGCACAGAACGTTATTTATGCGAAGTGTTCAATTCTTTAACATGGCCGGTTGCGATGGGCAGATGCTGATGGGAAGTATCTGCATCTTAGGTTTTGGCAGGCAAAGCTTTGACCGGTTTCCATTTGCGAAACTAACTATTCAGGGGGGGTAAAATCCAACCTTCAACTGTATTTCATTTTTATTTGGTTGCTTTTCCTTGACAGCCCGCTCCTTCATCGGATGTGGGTTAGGCTCGTTGTGCCTATTCGAAGGGAGAAAGCGCGGTGGAGTCAGAATTATTTTCCTGTTGATAGGGAGCGCGTTGGTGCCTTAGTTGAGTCTTAGTATGAGATTCAATAGGGCATCAATGGCTACCCGTGTTCCCCCTTTTTTTATATTGCATATATAATATTACAGAATCATAAAACGAATGCTTGTCTTCGGTAGCAGATGAGCAACTAAAAAAGAAAGATATGAATAGAATGATTAAAATGAAAAATTCTGTATGCCGATGGAAACTGAATGGCCAAGGCATACGCTTGATCGGCTTCATGCTGGTGGGCTTTTTCCTCGTTTTCAACCAAAGTGCATTCGCTGCTGATGTGGAAATCAATGCGACGAACTTCCCTGATGATGTGTTCAGGAATTATGTTTCGGAGAAATATGATACGGATGGAGACGGAATTCTTTCCGAAGCAGAAGCGGCCGATGCCACGAGCATATATAACACTGTTGATAACGGCCTTAGTGCGGCTAAAAACTTGGTCGGTGTCGAGTATTTTCCTAATCTTCGGATTATATGGGTCTTTGGTGGAAGCCTTGAGTCTTTAGATTTGTCGAAAAATCCTAAGATAGTGCAACTTAATTTGCCGCATAATAGCTTGAAGAAATTGGATGTATCCCAGTGTACGGAGTTGATTGTTGCACAACTCGGTTTTAATAAATTGGAGAGACTGGATGTTAGCAAATGTACGAAATTGAAAAGGTTGCAATGTTTTGGTAATGCGTTGACGAGTTTGGATGTCTCAATGTGTACGGATTTGGTAAGACTGGAAGCTTCGGGCCAGTGTATTGATACTTATTGGTATATTCAATCCCAAAACATGGTGTCTCCCTTTAGTGATGCCATGTCCGCTGACATCGTGAAAAGCCAGATTACTGATTTTAAGGTAGATGGAATGGCGAAGGAGCTTTCTCAGAATGCGGGTGTCGTTTACGTTAATGGCATGCTGCCTGACGATGCGATTAATGGCATCGGGCAAAAGGTTACTTATACTTACACGTTCAAGTTGCCGGAAGGGGTTGTGCCTTCAGATGAAATTGACGCGGAGATGGATGTAACGATGACCTGCACAGACTATGCCGTAGCCCTTAATAACTATTCCGACAACAATTTTCCGGATGTGAACTTCCGTCGTAAGCTTATGACTTTCGATTACGGGAAGGATAACTTGATTACGGGTGAGGAGATTAAGGAAATCGGCTCACTACAGGTACCAAATAGTGGCATCAAGGATATGACAGGCCTTGGTTACTTCTATAATGTGGGAGTATTGGCTTGTCAAGGCAACTTGTTGACAACCATTGATGTCTCTAAGTTGAAAAAACTTACGAGGTTTCAATGTGAGAATAATAAGTTGTCATCATTAGATTTGAGTCAAAATACAGAGTTGGCAACTTTGCATTGCCAGAATAATCAGTTAGAATCTCTTACTTTGGCGGAAGGCATTGCCACTTTGGATTGTAGCAACAACAAGTTGTCATGGTTGGATGTCAATACTTGTACGGAATTGAAAACGCTCAATTGTGCATACAACCATCTGTACACGTTAGACTTGCGGAAGCATTTTGAAACACTGTCCCAGAACTCGACAATCAGCCCTCAGACTCATGTTGATCCTATTTATAATTGGACGAACAAGGAGGTGGCCGGTGTTGATAGCTATGACAGGTTAGCGTTTAGATTCCCTGATAGAGACTGGGATCACTATGGAGATTGGGAAATGGCATATAGAGTTCCCTTGATGCAAGGAGTTGATGCCAAAGTTTTTGCTACAATAGATCATTGTCTGACCTTTAGTACCCTGTCAAAAGAAGACTTGGATATGTATGGAAAGACGGTTTCCTATGATTTCTATACTAATAAGAATAGCATGGGCTATCCCCCGAATCCCTCCGAAAAGGAAGAAAAACTGGGCAAGATGCGTGTGGAGATTACCACTTATGCTTACTGCTTGTACTTGAAAAAGGCGGCTCAAGGCACTGACAATGCCTACAACGGAACCTTGTATATAGATTTTAACGCCTCCGTTCCTGATGAGGTTGATGTTTATATCAGTAAAGGTCTGACAAGCGATGAGCAGCTGATGAGCCTTTCCAGCGTAGACCAAGTGTTGCCGGCTAATACGGGCGTGTATGTCAAGACGAAGACTGGCGGAGATAACCTGTATGGTTTCTATGCCTTCAATAAAACAGAGTTGACTCCTACCGTAGATACAACAGGAAACATTCTTTCCGGAAGCTGTACGGCTACATCCGTGACTCCGGGAAAGACCTTGACACTCGGTCATGATAAGAAAACTGGAGTCTTGGGCTTCTGGAATTTCTCTGGTTCCACCATACCGGCACACCGTGCCTATATCTCGGAAGAAACCTTGTCGCAACTGGGAGCAGGCCATGCCAAAGGTTTTGCCTTTGCTTTCGACGGAGAAAATCCGTCTGTAACCGGCATCTCAGGAACTGCTGACATTCCGGGCTATGCGCAGTCTGAAGACGAAGGACAGGCAGCATGGTACACCTTGCAGGGAATCCGATTGAGCAAGAAGCCGCACCAAGGTGGCGTATATATAAAGAATGGAAAGAAAACAGTAATTAAATAGAAAGAGAATGAAAGCAGAATATATAAAACCAGAAACAGAAATCATTGTTGTCCGCGAACGTTCCAGCATCCTGATGGGATCTACGGACGAAAGCTTTGCAAAGGAAACAATTTTTGACAGCTGCGTCGGTGAAGAGGCTGCGGAAACCTATGGATGGGATACCCATCAGAGCAGTATCTGGGATGACTGAACAGAACAGAAAAATTTTAGTCTTTTTTTCTTGGGAGATGGCCGTAAATGGTCATCTCCCTTTTTTCTGGAGAGAAATTGGGGCGTAAAGTTTTGAGGAACGGCCAAATTGCGCTATCTTTGCATGTCATTATTAAAACGAAGCAAGCATAGGACGACAATGGAACTATATCCCAAACGAATCATGGAAGCCTTGGCAACGGTGACGTATGCCGGCACGAAAAAGAATCTGGTAGAGAGCGACATGGTGGCCGATACGCCCGTAGTGACGCTGGATGAGGCTGATGGGCGATGGAAGGTGAAAGTGGTGCTGACCTTTCCACGCGACACCGATCCATTCCTCAAGTCCACGGTGAAAGCGGCCGAGGCGGCCATTCACTACCATTGCGGACAGGACGTTGACGTAACCGTCACCACCGAATTCCGGTCGGCACCTCGTCCGGAGGTGGGCAAGCTGCTGCCGCAGGTGAAGAACATCATTGCCGTGAGCTCCGGAAAGGGTGGCGTGGGAAAGAGTACGGTGGCTGCCAATCTGGCCATCGCCCTGGCACGCCTCGGCTATCGGGTAGGACTACTCGATACCGACATCTTCGGCCCTTCCATGCCTAAGATGTTCCATGTCGAAGATATTCGTCCTTATGCGGTGGAGAAGGACGGCCGGCAGCTCATCGCCCCCGTAGAGCAATACGGCGTGAAGCTCCTCAGCATCGGATTCTTCGTTGGCAAGGACACGGCTACACTCTGGCGCGGTGGTATGGCCACTTCGGCACTCAAGCAACTTATTGCCGATGCCGACTGGGGCGAGCTCGACTACTTCATCCTTGACACACCGCCGGGAACCAGCGACATCCACCTCACCCTTCTTCAGACACTCGCCATCACCGGAGCCGTCATCGTTTCCACACCGCAGCAAGTGGCCTTGGCCGATGCCCGCAAAGGTATTGATATGTATCGTAACGACAAGGTGAACGTACCCATCCTCGGACTTGTGGAAAACATGGCATGGTTCACACCCGCAGAACTCCCCGACAACCGCTATTACATCTTCGGACGAGAAGGAACGAAGCAACTGGCCACTGAGATGGGGCTGCCCTTGTTGGCGCAGATTCCGCTTGTACAGAGCATCTGTGACAACGGTGACAAGGGTACGCCGGCTGCCCTTGACGAGAATACGGCCACGGGACAGGCCTTCCTGGCTTTGGCACAGAGCGTGGTCACCGTCGTACGGCGGCGCAATGCCGAACAGCCGCCCACCCAAATTGTAGGAATGGAAGGTTGATCAAGACAAAAGAAAATCCCCAATCCGCGAACAAAGTGAATGCAGGAAATGCAAAAGGGGCACCCGTCTTTATCGAACCGTCATATTCGCATTAACCAATAAGATATGGAGAGCAACATCATACTATATACAACAGACACAGGAAAAGTAAGATCTAAAGGAAATCTACAATAGTAAAGAATTGACGGAAGATGCAACTATTAGAAAAATTCGAATAGTTCAACAGGAAGGCAAGCGAAACGTGGAGCGCGAACTGGATTTCTATCTCTTGCAGACAAGCAGCGCTCGTTCTTTGAAAGTGCCACAGTCACGAGAATTTTTAATTTATTAATTCT
>CAMHEA010000027.1 GCA_946184025.1 uncultured Prevotella sp. | reverse complement strand
TGCGTACATTATTTATTATTGTAAAACGGTTTTTTCCGTCAGGCGTCTGACTTCGTGCCAGCACTTCTCTGAGCCCGAACGGACTAAATGATTTTTCTCTTTCTTTGGCTGCTATGGCCAAATCGGATGCAAAGGTAATCATTTTCCTCCATAGAGACTTTCTGCTGCGGTCATAATGACGCTAATTTAAGATAAAATAACAATTGGAATGTGCGTTTTTCCCGTTTCCTGGCATTTGAATGATAAAAAACGGGATTTCCTTTGGCTGGTTCGTGGTTTCTTCGTACTTTTGTCGGCGAAAGATACAACCATTCCAGACCAGGCCACGACAAGTCGGTGGCACTTATGGGATTGTTGTATCTTTTTGTATTCACGCTTCCCAAGAGTCTTCTGTTTTTTTAATCGTTCTTTAACTTATTGGAAATCAACTGGAAAAATGGGGAGAAAAAGTATTGAAAGCGCAGTGCAGCTGCGCCCTGTCGGCAGGAACAGGACGAGACCGAAGTATTATTATTGTGTGTGCCGTTGTACACCAGATTATGGTGTGACGAACATGGATACACACTTGTTGGATTGGACGGTGTCCCGCGGTTTTCATGCAGTTTGTTGTGCAAAGATTCCACGGATGAAGGCATGGAAAGGAATGCGTCTTGGCGACCTGTGCTACGAGGCTGGTTTTCCTTTGCGGGCGTTGCGGATATGGGAACGGACGCTGCATCAGATCCTAGACGCAGACTAGCAGTGGGTCTATACGCCATTGAATCCGGCGTATGTGCGTTGGGCTGACGTGGTGTCGGAGTATGAAGCCTCGCTGTTGGGACAGCGCATGGATCAGCTATGGACAAGGGTGGGGCATCCTGAGATGGGAAACCATGCGGCGAGCGTCGCTTGGCAGTACCGCAACATGTGGGAAGAGAAGTATTACGAATCCCTCTGAACGAAGAGGGCGTAATAAGAGAAGTGTTTGAAATGCGTAGTGTCTCTGCGTATCGTGTGGTTTGAAAGACAGGCATGGGATTGCTTCATGCAAAAATTGCACGTTTCGCATGACGGCATTACGCATTTTTTTGTATCTTTGCATACCGAATAAGCAATTAAAACAAGAAAAAGACAATGAGAAGCAGGACTGAACAATGGTTTGAAACCAAAGTGCGCTATGACAAGACCATGGAAGATGGTCAGCAGAAAAAGGTGATTGAGAATTATGTCGTTGATGCTTTGTCGTTTGCCGAGGCTGAGGAACGCATCACGGAAGAAATGTCGGTGTATATCAGCGGCGAATTCGACGTGAAAGCGATTTCGCCGGCCAGCTATCATGAGATATTCTTTTCGGAGAATGCCAACGACGACCGCTGGTACAAGACGAAGCTGCAATTTATCACAATGGATGAGAAAACGGAAAAGGAGAAGCGTTCCAGTGTCTACTACCTGGTACAGGCTGATAGCCTGAATACTGCCGTGAAGAATGTGGAAAAGGTAATGACGGGTACGATGATTAGCTATGTCATCGCTTCCATCAACGAAACGCAGATTATGGATGTGTTTGAGCATAAGCTCAAGACTGCACAGCAGGATGACAAACCGGAATACGAACAGTAGGAGGAGAGTGGGGCATGTATGATGTGAAAGGAAACCTGCACAAGGTGCTCGGGCAACTGCCGGAAGGGGTGCGGCTGGTGGCTATCAGTAAGTATCATCCCGAGGAATACATCATGGCGGCCTACGAAGAAGGGCAGCGTGTGTTCGGCGAAAGCCACGAGCAGGAACTGCGCCAAAAGGTGACGGTGTTGCCGAAGGACATCGAATGGCATTTCATCGGACACCTACAGACCAACAAGGTGAAGTATATCGCTCCTTATATTAATATGGTGGAGGCGGTGGATTCGCTGAAGCTGTTGCGTGAAATCAACAAGCAGGCGGCCAAGCACAACCGTGTCGTAGACGTGTTGCTGGAACTGCATATAGCTGAAGAGGCCACGAAGTATGGCCTGACATTGGACGCCTGCCGGGAACTGTTGGATTGTGGCGAATGGCGGGAAATGAAGCATGTGCGGATTTGTGGACTGATGATGATGGCTTCCTTTACGGATGACCGTGAGCAGATTGCCCGCGAGTTTCAAACCGCGGCTGACTTCTTCGACGAGGTCAAGGCACGTTACTTTGCTGACGATGATGCCTTCCGTGAGCGTAGTTGGGGAATGAGCGACGATTATCCGATAGCGATTGCCCATGGAAGTACCATGGTGCGCATCGGAACCATGTTGTTCGGGCCGCGCATCTATTAAACGAATGCCGATTAGGGTTAAGCGGTTTAAAAGAACAGGGCTTAGAAAGCAGGATGATCCTGACTTCTAAGCCCTGTTTTTCGGGATTCCTCGGAGTTACTATCTCACCACCATCTTCTTCCGGTCTATGATGTATATGCCGGGAGCAAGTGTGCTGCGATGGCTGTTGATGCGTCGGCCGTCGATGGTGAATACTGATTGAGGTGTCTTGATGGCGGTTGGAATGCCGTGGATATCGTTGACGATTGTGCCAATCTCAAGGATCGTGGCAAACTGCTTCCATCCGTCGGCAGCCTTGTAAGCCTCGATGCAACCTTCGGGAACAAAGAGGATGGCGTTATGGTAGACATTCTCGTCAAAGAAAGCAATCTCACCTGTTGCACTTCCGTCTTCTTCCGCTTTCGCTTCCTGACCTTCTGCATCGTCATCAGTCTCTTGAGTGAATGCCGTAGGCGGTACGGTGGCCATGATGGTGACACTTTCGATGTTCGGACATTCGGCAAACGCGTGCTCTCCGACAGCTTCAATGCCATCGGGAATGGTTACCGACGTGATGTCTAACTGTGTGTAACCTTCGGGAGCGATGCTCGTCACCGTGTACTCCTCGTTCTCATAGGTCACAGATGCGGGAATTTCCAGTTCCTCGCTCAGGTTCTGATTCATGTTGGAAACCTCTACGATATAGTTGTCCCGGTCTTTGATATCGTAGTTGTTGTCATCAACTTGGAAGGATTCCAAGATGTTTTCTTCCAGGAAGTCGAAAGAAACCACACCTGTTGCACGGTTTTCCTTGATGTTGTAGATTGGCTTATTCAGGACGATACCATTGTTCAGGGCAATGCTGCCAATCTCCGTTACGTTCTCAGTTCCCGGATAGGGATCGCCGTAATGGCTATTCTTGTACTCGTTCTCAGACCATGGCTTTTCCGGTGTCGGCCCTCCGTCGGGATTGGTTTCGCTCTTTGGCGTGTAGATACGGTAGGACGTGATCAGCAGTCCATCGGCAGGAACGACGGTGAACCCTGGTACACCCGGGGTGTTATTGGGATAGTCGCCCAGGTTGACGGCATTACGCCGATAGTCTACCCGGTATACCACCAGACCGTGTCCCATCATCTTTCCACCCCATCCGTCAACGCTCGGAGCATCACCTTCGATATCTAAGCCCTGCACATTGTGGACGATGACATATTGGTCGGAACCCTCACACTCAATTTTCCGGGCTTCGTCGGCTTTCAGTCCGACATGTTGAGGTTCGCTGAGCACTTCCATCATCTTCCAGCCCATCACTTCCTTCTCCCAAGGCGTGTAGGGAGTAGGGCGGTAACCGTTGTCGGTGTATTCGCCGCCATCCATCAAGTCCCAGTATTCCATGGTCTGATTGTCCAGCTTGGCAGCATTATCCTTTGGGTAGAAGTCTGGCAATCCCATCGTGTGGGAGAATTCATGGCAGAAAAGGCCGATACCGTTGATGCGCCTGTTGGGACCTTCAGAATACTTCTTGTTGGGGGAATAGTTCAGCTCGTTGTTCACGCCATAGCGACGAACCTTGATGCCATTGAAGTCCACATTAACAGTCTTTTCGACTTCTTTGTCGTTTTCAATCACTTTAATCTTTTCCGTAATGTTTTGGACTCCCGATTTCGGCCAGATGTCATCTTCGGAATTGCCGCCTACGCTGGCGGAGAAACCGGCGTAGATGATGTAGAGCAAATCCACGGCACCGTCACCATCTGAATCGTAATCAGCAAAGTTCACGCCCTTTTCATTCATTGCTTTCCGACAGGCATCTTTCAGCAAGTCGTTGATGTTATCACTGCCAGCACCATAGTAGGCTGACGTTTCGTCCAGCGTGATGGGACCCACCAAGTCGAACTGTGGTTCAAACTGGCCGTCGCTCATGTCATGGAAATACTGTCGCACACTGCCGTAGTTCCTGTTTTCGCGCAAACCGTAGTCTGTTAAAGGGGCTTCACCACTCAAGTAATCGTTGAACGACTGATAGGGATCTGTCTCCAGAAACTTCACGTCGCTGAACTGAACGAGCAGGACCAGAACCTTCGGCTTGCCCTCATGCGGGAAATACATGGGAGAGGGATTGCCCGGACTGATCTTGGCCATCTGTGCCTTGCGCATCTGTTCGCGGGCTTTGCTCATCAGCAGAGCTTTGTCTTGGCGTTTAATCAGCATCTGTTCGTTGACGGAGCGTTTTCCTGATTCATGAGCCAGCATGCCTGAAGCTTTCCATTCGCCTCTCTTGTCAATGGTTGCCACATGATAGTCGTAACCCTGGCGAACCAGCAACACACCGTCGGTAGTGGTATACCAGTGGAAATCTTCGTCACCATAGCCCATCACCGTCAGTTGGGTGCCATCCGACTGCGTGATGGTCACCGGTGTGGGATCAGCCTTCACGGCCCATGTGGTCATGGACAGCAGGCTACAACATGCTAATAGAATCAGTTTCTTCATCATTTTCTATTTATTCATTAAGTTATTTCCTGTAAAAGTATTGTCCTTTCTTTTGCGTCCGCCGGCCATATTCAATGGCATGGCGGGGGCAGTGATGGTAGCAGGTGAAACAGCTCAGGCACCGGCCGTTGTGTAGCCATGTCGGGTACTGGCTGCCTTCGTCCGCCGTTTCCATCAGGATGTCGGCCACCGGACACACCCTCTCGCATTGCCCGCAGCCGATGCATCGGTCTGCATCCACATGAAAAGGCTTGTCTGTGACCAGATGCTTCACGAAAAAGCCGCCTACAGGACCGCTGAAGAAGGCTGGAACCGGCCCTTTCACCAAGAACGGCGATTTGTTTTTTGCATCTTCCGGCCATGTCCTCACCTTATTTATTATATAAGGCTCAATCCGCAGCAGGTCCTCTTCTGCCTTTTTGAGTTTCTGTTGTTCCTTCTCCTTGGGGTCTACGTCCATGAATGGCAACCCCACATACGATTCCGGCATGAGGAGCGAGAATGCCGCTTGCAGTCTCAACGACCTGGCTTGAAGGTCATGCTCCAAGATTTCTATCGTCTTGCCAATGCTGTCGCCAGCCGTACACAATGCGTAGACATAAGGCTCAGGTTCTCCGGCAGGGCACCCTATGGTCAGTTGCTGAAGGAAGCGTCTCACCAGCAACGGCGGCCGCCACCCATGAACAGGAAATACCATACCTACCCGTTCGCCCTTTTCCAAGGAGAACCGGCATTCCATGTTCATCACGTCGGGTATGTAGATTAGCCGTTCGCCTGTTGCTTCAGCCAGTTTCGTAGCTGCCCAACGCGTATTTCCTGTTCCGGAGAAGTAGAAAATCATGTTGCAAAAGTACGGATAATTCTTTAAATATCAAATATTTCTGTAGAAATATCGTTGCAAATCTATCGTTTTCATGTTCAAAGAACCCTACAATGAAAGAGGGGCGGTTGATGGCTGGTGATGCAATATAGCCTATATTGCCAAGAGATATAGGGCATATTACTGGGTAATATAGGCTATATTGAAAACTAATAAACCCTATTTTACTTGTTGAGACGATGGTACAAGGACGGTTTTACCGCTTGACGGTGAACATGCCGAGGCGATGTGTGATGCCTTTCTTGCCCAGACTGCGCACCTGATAGGCTCCCTCAGGCAGCGACTGGATGTTGAGCGTGTTGCCGGTGAGGGGTAGGGTGGCCATGATGGTGCCTTGGAGGGTCTCCACAACGGCATAGCGGGCTTCGGTCAGACTGACCTCCGGCGGCAGCTGTAGGCGGTATCCGTCGTTTTGAAGCAACTGGCGGGCATTGCCTGTGGCTCGTTGCCAACTCTGAACAGGGGCACTCTCGTTGCCGTAGCGGTCCATGGCGGTGACGGCATAGTAGTATTCTTGATGGGTAGGCATACTGAACTGCCGCCCGCTGATGCGCTGCGCCATGAGGTTTCGGGCATCGCTGATGTCTACGGGGTATTCCTTGGAGGCGTAGATGTTGTAAAAAGGTGACGTGCCAGTCCATGAGAGCTGGGTGTTTCCGCCATAGGATACGTCGAGTCGGGTGGGGGCTGCCGGACGCTGTGCGCTCTGCCAGGTCATGGGAGGAACGAGGGCGGGATAGCGGTCTATGTAGTTGCGGGTGTAGTCGTAGATGCCTTTGACGTTGCGGGTGAAGAAGTCGGAACGGAAAAAGGTGTGTCCGAGGTTGAGCTGTCGGAGCAGCTGCAGCTGTCGCTCCACGTCTTGCAGTTGCCATTTGCCTTCGCGCGGATCGAGGAAGTAGATGCCGAGACCGGGCACGACGGTGCGTCCGTAGCTGTTCTCAGCCCAGTCAATGGCAAAGGGATAGAACTGGTTGGCACGGAAGTACATCATGGGATAGAGCTGATCCATGAGTCCGTCGCGCAACCAGGCTTGTGCGTCTTGACAGACTTTGTCGCGGGCATTCCATCCGTGGGAGGAATAGCGGGCAAGGTCGGCATACTTCCCAATGGGCGAGCAACTCATTTTGACCCAAGGCTTTTGCGTCTTTACGGCATCGTGTATGGCACGGACGATGCGCGTGATGCAGGCACGGCGGGCTTCGGGGGCTTTCAGGTCTCCTTGCGAGGAGCCTTTGGCGGCGCGGATGGTCCATGTCTCGGGATAGCGGATGTAGTCGAGGTGTATGCCGTCGATGTCGTAGCGGCGGGTGAGGTCGGCACAGATGTTTGCCAGGTAGTCTGCAGTACCGAGATGTTCTGGATTCATGTAGCCGTCTTCGCCGATTTTTCGGAGCAGTTCGGGATGGGTGGCACGCAGGTTGCGGCATCCGACACCATTCCACTTACCGATGGGAATGGTCACTACCCACGCATGGCACTCCATGCCACGCTTGTGGCACTCGTCGATGGCGTATTGCAGGGCATCGTAACCAGGCGACTGGCCGGGATTTCCAGACAGACAGCCGTCCCAAGGCTCTTGGTTGCAGGGATAGATGGTGGTGGCTCTGACACGCGTCTGTATGAGGACGGTGTTGATGTTGGCCTGCTGTAGCTGATCGAGGATAGTGCACAGTTCCTGCTGCTGACGCCGGATGGCCGACGGATTGGTGGCTTTGGCATAGCTGTGGGGCCAGTCGATACCACCGATGGTGGTCAGCCATACGGCACGCACCTCATGTTTGGGTGGCCGGGCTTCCTGTTCGGTTGTTGCGGCATAGGCGATGGGGCGGGCATATTGTGCCTGAATATGGGGTGTGGCGGCCAGTGCCATGATGACTGTCAGGACTCTTCCTATGGTCTTCAAAGATGGATGACTGTTCATTGTGATTACAGAATATCAATTGGTTGGGAGGGCAAAGGTAATAAAAAAGTTTAGAAAAACTCTACACCCTAACCGCTAAACTCTAAACTTTTTATTACCTTTGTAGCCAAATTAGGAGATAGTAGCATGATTTCATTTATGATTGCCCTTGCGGCGTTGATTGTTGGATACTTTGTCTATGGCCGTTTTGTGGAACATGTGTTTGCCCCTGACGACAGACCGACCCCTGCTGTGGCTAAGGCCGACGGCGTAGATTTTATCCAGTTGCCTAATTGGAAGGTGTTTATGATTCAGTTCCTGAACATAGCAGGAACGGGACCCATCTTCGGTGCTATCATGGGTGCATGGTATGGACCGTGGGCTTATGTGTGGATTGTATTAGGTTGTGTGCTGGCTGGTGCCGTGCACGATTATCTGAGCGGTATGCTCTCTGTCCGGCATGGTGGTGCCAACTTGCCTACGTTGGTGGGAACCTATCTGGGCAAGACGACAAGGGCAGTCATGCTGATCTTCTCGGTGTTCCTGCTGATGATGGTGGGTGTGGTTTTTGTCTATAGCCCGGCCATCCTGATAAGCGGTTTTTGTGGTAGTACGATGCTCTGGGTTGTCGTCATCTTCCTGTATTATATACTGGCAACGATGCTTCCTATAGATAAGATCATTGGAAAATTCTATCCGGTATTTGCCATAGCCCTGCTGTTTATGGCTGTGGCATTGATGGTGATGCTGTTTGTGAAGATGCCTTCGTTGCCGGAATGGTGGACAAGTCTGGGAGCTGGCAACCTGAACGAACCGAAATCGTTGTTGGGAGCGGAGAGCTTTATTCAAAAGAATCCCGTTTTCCCGTGCCTCTTTCTGACGATAGCCTGTGGTGCCATCAGCGGCTTTCATGCCACGCAGAGCCCGTTGATGGCTCGCTGTATAGGCAGTGAGCGGCTGGGACGCCCTATCTTCTACGGCTCTATGATTACTGAAGGAGTGGTTGCCTTGATATGGGCTACGGTGTCGTCGTACTTCTTTTACCATGGCGGATGGCGTGAAGTGGTGGATGCCGAAACGGTGAATGCGTTTCTGGCACAGGCCAATACCGAAGGGGGCAAGACGCTGGTGCAGTATTTTACGGCTCCCGAGGTGGTGAAACTGATTTGTAATGGCTGGCTGGGTGCCTTTGGTGGTATCCTCGCCGTATTTGGTGTGGTGGCTGCTCCTATTACAAGTGGCGACACGGCCTTCCGCAGTGCACGTCTGATTATAGCCGAAGCCCTGAACATCAGTCAGAAAAGCATCGTGAAACGGTTCTATATCGCCATTCCGATGTTTGGTGCTGCCATCGCCTTGTTGGCGTGGCAGATGGAGAATCCTGATGGTTTCAACACCATTTGGCAGTACTTCGGATGGGGCAATCAGACTCTGTCAGTCTTCACACTATGGATGTTGACCGTCTATCTGGTGCAGCAGCGTAAGCCGTTTGTCATCATGCTGGTTCCTGCCTTGTTTATGACGACGGTCTGCTCAACGTTCCTATTCGTCAGCCGTCAGGCACTGGGACTGGAACAGCCCCTTGGATATGCCTTAGGCGGCATCGTGCTGGTGGTGGCCTGTGTCTGGTTCTTGGTCTGGTATAGGAAGAATCAGGCATAATGAATAAGTATTTGATAAAGAAAAGAATAAAAACAAATTATTAAAGGAAAAGAATATGAAAAAGAAAATGATGCTGCTCGTCGCAGCAATAGCAATCTCAGTAGCGGCAAACGCACAGTTTCAGCAAGGTAAGGGATACATTGGAGCCTCACTGACGGGGCTTGACCTTCACTACAACGGAGCAGACAAGTTCAACTTGGGCGTAGAGGCAAAGGGCGGATACCTGTTCTTTGACAACCTGATGGCTTTGGGCGGCTTTTCGTATGAACACAATGGCAATGATGCCGTGGCCGATCACTTCACCGTAACAGCCGGTGCCCGCTACTACATCATTCAGAACGGCCTCTACCTCGGCGTAAACGGCAAGTGGATACATGCAAACCATAACTATAACGACGTTCTGCCAGGTGTGGAAGTAGGTTATGCGTTCTACATCAACCGTTCGGTGACCATCGAGCCGGCTATCTATTATGACCAGTCGTTCCGCAAACACAGCGATTTCTCAACGATCGGCCTCAAGCTTGGAGTCGGCGTGTATCTCTTTGACGACTGATATGCTTCAGCAATATCCCTCTCAGCTGCTGGAAAAGGCCGTGAGCGAGTTTGCAAAGCTTCCCGGAGTGGGGCGCAAGACGGCACTCCGTCTGGTGTTGCACCTGCTCCGCCAGCCTCTTGACGAGGTGACTCGCTTTGCCGATTCGGTATCGCGCGTTCGTCAAGACATCATGCATTGCCGTGTGTGCCATAATATTAGCGACACGGAAGTGTGTCCCATCTGCTCCGATGCACGCCGCGATGCCTCCGTCATCTGCGTGGTTGAAAATATCCAGGATGTGATGGCTGTGGAGAACACGCAGCAGTTCCACGGCTTGTATCATGTCTTGGGCGGCATCATCTCGCCCATGGACGGCATCGGCCCTGCCGATCTGGAGATAGACTCATTGGTGGAGCGTGTACGGCAGGGCGGTATTGAGGAAGTGATTCTCGCCCTGGCCAGTACCATGGAAGGCGATACGACTAACTTCTATCTTTCCCGCAAGTTAGCTCCGACTGGTGTTAAACTCAGCATCATCGCCCGTGGCATCTCCGTCGGGGATGAGTTGGAATATACCGACGAGGTCACGCTGGGACGGAGCATACTCAATCGGACACCGTTCACAACATAAAGCACACGAAAATGGAAAAGACCCGGAACAGACTGATGGCACAGCTGACGGCAGCCCTGCTGTTGGCATTGCTGCTGATTGTCGTCTACGAAAGCGGCTGGTTGCTACCTGGTGCATGGGCTTCTGATGTTCAGACGTTGTTTTGGCTCAGCGTCGTGATGGAGTTGCTCACCGTCGTCCTCATCCCCTCGGCACTCTATCTCTTCAAAACGAAATATGTACACCAGCGGCTCACCGCACCGACAGCGGAAAAGCCCCGTCGCCTGCTGATGTGGGCAACGCTCCGCATGCAGATGCTCTGCCTGCCCATGGTGCTCAACACCCTCTTCTATTACCTTTTCGGGTGTCAGGTAGCCTTTGGCTATATGGCCATCATCCTCTTCTTGTGCCTGATTATGATCTATCCGTCCATGGGAAGGTGCCTGGCGGAAACAGAAACGAAAGTGACGGAACCATGAAACTGAGCATTGTCATCGTCAACTATAACGTCAGATACTATCTCGACCAATGTCTCCGCTCCGTACAACGGGCCATGCAAGGGCTCGATGCTGAAGTGTTCGTCGTAGACAATCATTCCTCCGACGGTTCCGTAGAACATGTGCGCACCACTTTTCCGTGGGTACACCTCATTGCTTCGCCCCACAACAACGGCTTTGCCCGCGCCAACAACATCGCTATCAGGCAGAGTCAGGCCGAGTATGTCCTCCTGCTCAACCCCGACACCCTCATCGGTGAGACCGTTCTGGCCGAAAGCATCACCTTCATGGATGCCCACCCCGATGCCGGAGGGCTCGGCGTACATATGATGAACGGCGATGGTTCTGACGCACGCGAGTCCCGACGTGCCATCCCCACACCCCTCGTTTCCTTCTACAAGATGACCGGTTTGTGTGCCCGCTTTCCCCAGAGCCGCCGATTCGGCAAATACTACATGGGCTACCTGCCATGGCACGAAGCCGCGCCCATCGAAGTCATCAGCGGAGCCTATTGCCTGCTCCGTCGTTCAGCCCTTGATCAAGTCGGATTGTTGGATGAGGATTTCTTCATGTACGGCGAAGACATTGACCTCTCCTGCCGCATCCTCAAAGGCGGCTACAGCAACTGGTACCTGCCCGTGCGCATCCTCCACTACAAAGGTGAGAGCACCCACAAGTCCTCTTTTCGCTACGTCCACGTCTTCTACGAAGCCATGCTCATCTTCTTCCGCAAGCACTACGGCCATCTCAGCCACCTCCTTGCCGTCCCCATCAAGACCGCTATCTACCTCAAGGCCACCTGGGCATTGGTCGGGATGCTATCCGATCGGGCACGCAAGTCATTAGGATTCTTCAGCCCCCGACAACAACAGGATGTCGAATACGTCATCATTGGCCGTAATGGCAATGTCGAAGCCTGCCGGCACATTCTCTCTGAACGAGGATTCGATACGGCCTGCTACGAAGGCGATGCCCAGACTATGCCCCTCGGCCACCACGACCCGCGCATTTCCTCACAAATTCAGACTGGGAAGAACCAGCCCACCGTAGTCGTCTACGATGCCACTGCCTATCGCTATGACCAGATTCTTGCACTCTTTGCCCGTGCGCCGCAGTCCCACATCCTGATGGGAACTTATCTGCCCGAAACGCAGCGTATCATCACCCCCAAAGAAATCATCCAGTAGGCATAACATGTTACGAAACGAACACATCAGGCTCAGAGCCCTCGAACCCGACGACCTCGAACTCCTCTACCGCGTCGAAAACGACACCTCCCTGTGGCATGTCGGCACAACCAACGAGCCCCTGTCGCGCCAAAGCCTCCGCGATTACCTTCTCCGCACCACCTCCGACATCTACGCCGACCGCCAGCTCCGCCTCGTCATTGAGACGGTAGGCCGAGAGCCCGTTGGAATGATAGACCTTACCAACTTCGAACCGCGCCATTGGCGAGCCGAAGTAGGCATCGTCGTCCTTGCACCCTATGCCCGCAAAGGCTATGCGTCCCAAGCCCTCAGCCTGCTCATTGACTATTGTCGCCATTTTCTCCACCTCCACCAGCTCTATGCATCCGTTCCTGCTGCCAACCAACCCTCCCTCCGCCTGTTCAAACAAGCAGGCTTCCACCAGACAGCCATCCTCAAAGATTGGCTGGCCACCCCCGAAGGCTATGAAGACGTGGCACTATTCCAGTTGCTGCTGTAGTAGTCTTCAGCTTAGACGTTTCTTGAAAGCATTGATTTGAGCAACAAGAAAACCTTTCTTCTTTCCTTTTCATACTCCCACTGGCATCTATTCTGAAGACAAAACAGCCTTTATTGCATTTCAATATAGCCTATATTACAAAGTAAAATAGCCTATATTACAGGATAATAGAGGGTATATTACTTTTTTGTTTGATTTCTTTATGAATGTAAAACCTAATAATTTCTGGTGAAACTATTGGGTAGTATGACAAAAATAATTATCTTTGCCATCGGATACGATTTCATATCGTTTCTAAACGACATCGTTGATTAAGATTTAGCGTTCGCTATTTATTCGGCATCCAAGAATGTAGGAGTTTGAGGATGAGGTTTATACTCTGGTTGAATAGATAATGTGAATGCTCACGTTAGCGTGAGTTTCATCGTCTATAGAGTACGGGCATCTCCTACAGCCTTTGGATTAGATAATGAGCTTCACGCTTTTTCTGTGCATGATGTTAAAGAAATGAGTAACATTTAAATCTGGGAGTTTTATGGAAAAGAAACTTTCTTTTTATTAACAATTAAATATCAATGAAACAATGAAAAAACTTAAGTTTATGTTTGGGCTGCTCTTCGCTTTCTGTTGCGTTGTGGCCTTTAGTGCTTGTGGCAGTGATGATGATGAACCTGCAAATGTAGAGAGCTACCTGATTGGAACTTGGGTAGCTATCAGGCTACTGTCAATGCCCAGAATGAATCCGCTACGTTGGATATCAGCAAAACCGGACAATTCTCTCAGCTTTATATGGAACTGACATTTGACAAGAATGGAACAGTGGTGGCTTATTCTTGGGATGTTGATGAGAAAGGATTAAGCACTTGGCTGAAGGAGACGGGTACTTATACCGTGTCTGGCTCGTCTGTAAATGTTACCATTGACGGAGTCACTATTCCATTTGTCTATGATGAAGGTGGAAGGACTTTGTATTTCAGAAGTGCCGAAACGGTAGAGGGCTATGGTCTTGTTTCAGTTTATATCTATTTGAAGAAATAGCTTTTCGGCCGCCATTGAACAATCGGATGCTCTCTACATGGGGGCATCCGATTCTTGTTAGTGTATCTATGGCTTCTTATTTTGTGGTTATTTGTTGGTAGCCAACGAGCCGGTCTGTGCGTGCTCCGGGTTGTCGGTAGTAGACGAGTGCCTGATAGGAATTCTCAGTCTGATAGAAACTGCCTTCAGAGGGGAGGGGACAAGGCTGACGATTGCCGTCGAGCATGAGGAGCTGATAGGAATAGTAGCCAAGTTTCAGGGGAATGACAGCCTCATAGCCTGGCAGAGCGGGATCGTAGTGCATTTGATAGGAGGGGAGGAAACTGTCGTAGGTGAAGTCGCCGTTGACGTAGATGTCGTAGTCAAGGGGGGCGGGGCAGGGTAGCTGGAAGTGTACTTGGAGGTAGTCGCTGAGGATGTCGGCCTCACTATTGTCGGAGTTGCGGAGGAGAAAGGCTCCATTGGCATCTTCGTCGTAGAGGTAATTCAATCGTGGCAGGGCAGGAAAAGGGTAAGCGTGAGCGTCGCTGCCGTCCCATCGTAGACGGTCTATGCCCATGGAGGCTACGTCCGTGCTGAGAATTTCGAACTTCCGATACTCATTGCCTGCATGGAAAATTAGTTCACGGTTGTGTTCGTAGCGTAACTGGTCAGGCATGATATATTGGGGCTGTGGATTCCATCGTGCGTCGTCCCACCGTCGGTTTTGCATGACGACGGTGGTGAGCTGTTCCTGTGGAGCCGTGACGCGGAGACCGTTGTAGTGGATGGCCATGGACACTTGCTGGTGAGAGCCGCGAATGTCGGTGTCCGTATCGGGACTGGCCATAAGGCTAATGCCCATAAGAGGCTCTACAACCATGAAACAGGCGATGAGTACGGGTTCCTCTTCATTGTTGTCATCATATACAGTGAGCCGATAGTTGCCACTCATGGTGATGCGGCACTGTGGATTGGGCAGTTGGAGGTGGTAGTGGGTGTAGAGAGTGTTGGTGAGGAGTGACTGCTGCATGTCGTCAATTGTGTTTCCGTCGGCAAAGCCTTGGCAGTAGTCGCTTTCGAAGAGGGATTCTGAGGTGCTCCAGTCTGCTTCGCAATGCTCCAGCCGGTAAAGATAGCGGCGGTATTCGTGGGTGAGATCATCAAAGGCAAAGGCAATACTTCCTTTGCCGAGTTCGACAATGGGGAGCGATTGCCAGTCACCGTTGGCGACTACCTGTAGGGAACGGATGTCGGGACTGAGCAGTTGGTGACGCTGGGCTGGTAGGGGCAGGCTCAGCAGGAGCAACAGGAGAGCGGGCAGATGTCTCATAGGGGCTATGGATTAAAGAATTGGAACACTTGATGGAATGCGGCTGATATACACCAGGCAAGAAGAGTGGTATAGAGGGCGGCAAGGAGTGCCCATTGCCAGGTGCCGGTCTCGTTCTTGATGGCTACGATGGTGGCAATGCAGGGGAAGTAGAGGAGGATGAAGAGGAGGTAGCTGTAGGCGGCGTGGGGGGTGATGCCGTCGGCTTGCATTTTCTGGCGTAGCTGGGTGTATTTGCTGGTGTCTTCGCTGAAGGTGTCGTCGTCGCCGAAGCTGTCATCGCCGCTATAGAGTACGCCGATGGTGGAGGCTACGATTTCCTTGGCTCCGACTCCAGCGAGGAGTGACACGTCAAGCTTCCAATTGAAGCCTTGCGGACGGAAGATGGGCTCGATGGCTTTACCCATGCGGCCGATGTAGCTCTGTTCCTGTTGTTGCTGCTGGGTAAGCTCTTCGTTGTGGGGAAAGTATTCGAGTGCCCAGACGATGATAGAGGCTACAAGGATGATGCCTCCCATTTTTTTGAGGTATTCCTTGCCTTTCTCCCATGTATGGCGGCCGATGGCTTTGGCTGTAGGCCAGCGGTAGGGTGGCAGTTCCATGACGAAGGGAGTGTCTTCTCCTTTGATGACGAGGGTGGAGAAGAGCTTGCTGACGATGACGGATAGGATGATTCCGACAAGGTAGAGCGAGAGCATAACCCATGAACGATATTGGAGGGTAAAGAAGGTGCCGGTAATCATGATGTAGATGGGCAGGCGAGCGGAGCAACTCATAAAGGGCAGTATCATCATGGTGATGATGCGTGAGCGTCGGCTTTCGATGGTTCGGGTGGCCATGATGGCAGGGACGTTGCATCCGAAGCCCATCACCAAAGGAATGAAGGACTTGCCGTGAAGCCCCATCTTATGCATGAGTTTGTCCATGATAAAGGCTGCACGGGCCATGTAGCCGGAGTCTTCCATCAGGGATATGAAGAAGTAAAGGATGAGAATCTGGGGGAGGAAGACGATAACGGAGCCTACTCCGCCGATTACGCCGTCGACGAGCATGGCCTTGACGGGGCCGTCGGGCATGTGGATGCTCACCTGTTCGCCTATCAACGTCACGGCTTCTTCTATCCAGTCCATGGGGTATTGGCCGAGGACGAAGGTGGTCTGGAACATCAGGAAGAGCAGAAGGAAAAAGATGGGGAATCCGAGATATTTGTGAGACAGGATGCTGTCGATGAGGTGGGTCTTTCGGTAAGTGTCTTCCTTGGTTCCGGTCTGGTAGCCTGCTTCGGTAAGTGCGCCATTGATGAAACCGTATTTGGCATCCATGATGGCGGTTTCAGAATCGTTGTCCGTCTCTTCCAGTACACGGGCGGCGGCGGTGTCACGGGCAGCCATAATCGAACGGGCTTTGTCTTTGGCTTTTTGATTGACGAAGGCTTCGATGTGCGTATCGTGTTCCAGTAACTTCAACGATACATAGCGGGTAGAATAACGTCGGTTGATGTCTGAAGCTGGCTTGATGTATTCCTGTATGTGGCGGATACCGTCTTCAATCTCATGTCCGTAGTTGATGTGGATGTGGCGGGCGGTCTTGCTTTCACCTTCATATACTTGGATGACGGCTTTGAAAAGTTCCTCCAATCCCATTCCGCTTTTGAACGAGGTGGGAATCATCGGTGTTCCGAACAAGGTGCTGAGGGTGTCTATGTCCACAACATCACCGCGCCGTTGGAACTCATCGTACATGTTCAGTGCACACACCATGCGGAGGTTCATGTCTACAAGCTGGGTGGTGAGATACAGGTTTCGTTCCAGGTTGGAGGCATCTATCACATTGATGACGACATCGGGCATCTTTTCTACCAGATGTTCACGGACGTAAAGTTCCTCTGGGCTGTAGCAGGACAAGGAGTAGGTTCCGGGGAGGTCGGTCAGGTTGAACTCGTAGCCGAAGAAAGAGGCATGGGCTTCTGAGGCATCCACGGTGACACCGGAATAGTTGCCGACATGGCCGTGGGCTCCGCTGGCAAAATTGAACAGGGAAGTCTTGCCGCAATTCGGGTTTCCGACGAGTGCCACGTTGATGGTGCGGCGTTTCTCCTGAGCGGCCTTTTCCCATTGTTCTTCCGTCGGTGGCTTGTGTGAGCTGCCTTCGGACATGTCGTTTGGGTGCTCTTCTGAAAGGGTAGAGGGGCTGCCGCTCACTACTTCATCAGCCGAAACCACTTCAATCAGGTCGGCCTCGTCGTGCCGAAGGGATACTTCGTAGCCCATCAGCTTGTATTTCACGGGATCTTGCAACGGTGCATTCAGAAGAACCTCAATGTTTTTTCCTTTGATAAATCCCATTTCAATGATTCGCTTACGGAAACCGCCGTGCCCTAATACCTTGACGATGATGCCGCTTTCGCCTGTCTTCAATTCAGAGAGTTTCATATCTTTCTTCCTATTTCTTTGGGTACAAAAGTACAAAAAAGAAATCGCAACTTCGTTGTAAAGCTGCGACTTTCTTGTGAAATACCTATATGTAGGTATCGATTAGAAATTCTTCTGAGCCAGTTTGGTGGTCATTTCCACCTTCGTCTCAACACCCATGGCCTTCAACGTCATGTTGCTGGTGGAATCCTGTGCCCATCCGCTCTTCAGGAAGCGATAGGTGGTGGTGCCGTCGAGGTTCAATGACGAAAAGCCCATGGCTGCAAACTGTTGCCAGTTCTGTTTAACCATCTCGATTTGTTCGGCCGATACACCGCTTTCAGTCATCTTGTTGATGACAAAATCCTTCACTTCGTCTTCTGACATGTTGGAGGTGCTCTTCTGAACGACGACGGTCGTTCCGAGGATGGGCGTGACGGTGTAGGAATTCTGGACTTTGACGCCTTCCTTCATTCGCTCGTCGGTATCGCCACTCTTCAGTGTCGCGCCATTCATGTCAAACAGGCCGAAACTCTCCAGTTGCGAAAGAATCGATTCCTCGGTGATATTTTCGGTGAGGGTTCCCAACATGGCTTCCTTTGGTCGCATCTGTTCCATCTGTGGATTGGCTGCATACAAGTCGTCAATCATCTTTTTCGTGGCCTCAGTTTCTTTGGCTTTCACTTCTTCCAAATTGACAATCTTGACGGGTTTGCCGTTGGCATCCGTTGAAAAGATGACAGGGGTATTGAGAATCATCTTCTGTGCTTCAATCATTGAACCGGGAAGCTGGTCGATGTCGCCTGTTATGTCAACCTTGGTTACCAAGCATTCAATGACAAAGCCGTCGACCGTGGCATCCTGTACGGCATAGCGTGTCTCACAAGTTGCGTTAGCCGTCATGGATCCGCTGCCTGCCATGGGACTGGAAACTTCCATTTTCGCCGTAGTGACATATACAGCCGTGTCGCCTTTCTGATAGTTACCCTTGATCAGTGTTTGTGCATTGACCGTCAATGCCATACAGAACATGGCTATTGCTAAAATAGTTTTCTTCATTATCTTCTATTGTTTTGTTAATATGAACGTGCTATCAATACACGGCACTTCGAGGGCTTGCCCGTGACCATGTCTACACCGGGAGTCTGTTCAAACATGAACGGTACGCAACGGATGGTTGCTTGTGTCTCTTCCTTGATGCGAGCTTCGGTCTCGGCAGTACCATCCCAGTGGCAGAGGAAGAATCCTCCGTCCTTCACACGGCGTTTGAACTCTTCATAGTCATCGCATTCGTAGATGTGTTCGTCGCGGAACTTCAGGGCTTTTTGGTAGATATTGGTCTGGATGTCGTCCAGCAAACGCTTTACATATTCCTCAATGCCGTCAATAGCCACCGTCTCTTTCTCCAGCGTATCGCGGCGCATCACTTCGATAGTGCCGTTCTCCAGATCGCGGCCGCCCAATACCAAACGGACGGGTACGCCTTTCAGCTCGTAGTCGGCAAACTTGAATCCTGGCCGTTTGTTCTTCGCATCGTCATATTTGACGGTGATGCCCATGTCGCGCATCTTCTGAATAATCGGCGTAAGACGCTCGGTGATGGCAGCCAGCTGGTCGCCTCCCTTCGTGATGGGTACGATGACCACCTGTATCGGAGCCAGTTTCGGCGGCAGCACAAGGCCATTGTCATCGCTGTGAGTCATAATCAATGCACCGATGAGACGTGTGGATACACCCCAGGAGGTAGCCCATACATATTCTGGCTTATTCTCCTTGTTCAGGTAAGTTACCTCAAAAGCCTTGGCAAAATTCTGTCCCAGGAAGTGGCTGGTACCACTTTGCAGTGCCTTTCCGTCCTGCATCATGGCCTCAATGGTATAGGTGTCGAGGGCACCGGCAAAGCGTTCCG
>CAMHEA010000026.1 GCA_946184025.1 uncultured Prevotella sp. | reverse complement strand
GTCTTGCAGGTTCATGTTCATTTTCCAGTTACCTGCTACAATTTTCTTTCTCATTGTCTTTTTTGTTTAAAAATTAAATGTTAGACTTATGTGTTATGGATCTTCGTTTTCTGTTTCTTGCCCGGTGGTTTCTGCTTCGGACTGTGCTTTTTCCTTGCGGGCTTTCCGTCGTTGTCCGATTCTCACCCACCGTGTCCATGCCCACAGCCGGTCGGCCAACGTGAGGAGCAGCAACGGCAGCAGGAACCAAGTGGCTATGGCTGCGAGCTTCATCGATACGCGGTCTTCCGGCAGCTTGCCGACGGCCAGCTGGCCCAGCGGCAGGGTTTGTCCGAGTTCGGAACCGTCGCGGGTGAAGGCACTGGCGGGTGGCAGTGCATTGTGACTCCACTTGCGTATGACCTTTCCTTGCTTGATGAGTACCAGTCCGGGATTGCTCCGGATGATGGTCTTGAGTGTTGTGGCATCGGTCGTACAGAATGGATATTCGGCTCCTGTGATGTCGCTCCAGTGCCGGATGGCTTTGCCGGAGCTTGCCGTGAGGCAGTAGAACTTATGTCCGTTGTCCTCGGCATACTCGTGTATGCGGTTCACGTCGCCGAAACAGATGTCGTCGGCGTGTTCCAGATGGGGCGAGATGAGCAGGAACGTATAGCCTTTGTCGTTCAGGACCTGTTCGGTGATGTCCTCTCCAGTGCCGTTCTCCACGATGTTGAAGTCGTGGATGGGCGGTTCGTAGCCGGCTTCGGTCTGTATGGTCTTGGCATCAATGAACGTCCAGGTGGAGTCGGGATAATCCTCGAGGGCGAATTCTTTTTGTTCGCCGTCTTTCTCCATGATGAATGTCGTCTCGAACTTCGGCTGTTTGGCTCCCGCGGGAATCTCCATGCCCTTGCGCAAGTCGGCTCCGACGTGGTAGGGACGGAAGTCGAAGAGTGGCAGGTTGTACAGGCACCAGGCCGACGTGGCCAGGATGAAGACCAGCGTATAGTTGGTGACGATCCATTGGTTGCTCCGCGAGATGAAGCGGCGCATGCGCAACGGCCATTTCCACAGGACGATGGCGGCGGCAAGGAGCATCAGGTTCTTGCCCAGTGTCTGCCAGTTGGTCAGATGGACGGCATCGCCGAAGCAGCCGCAGTCCTTTATGGGATTGGCGAGTGCAAGCCATAGCGTGACCGCAGTCATTGCTCCCATGAACACCAGTGCCACCTTGGAGGTCTGCCGGCGGCGGATGGCGAAGAGCAGGAGGATGCCCATGCAGAATTCCAACGCCGAGAGTCCGACCGATGCGGCCAGCGTGAGCCAGTCGGGGAGCGTCCCTTCCAGATGGAGCGCGCCCAGGTAGTCCTGTATCTTGTACTGCGTGCCCAGCGGGTCGATGGCTTTTACATAGCCGGAGAAGATGCAGACGACGGCCAGCACCATGCGGCAGAGGTTGGTGAGTATGGTCTTATAGTCCTTCACTTTGTCCGCTTTGCTATGCGATGTTGTTTTCTCCGGTCAGCTTGATGGCTCCGAACACGGCGTAGTTGATGATGTCCATGTAGTTGGCGTCGATGCCTTCCGACACGAGTGCCTCTCCGTGGATGTCCTCCAGTTCCTTGATGCGCTGTATCTTCGTAAGGATGAAGTCCGTGTAGCTGCTCACCCGCATGGCACGCCACGCTTCGTCGTAGTCGTGGTTCTTGCGAATCATCAGTGCCAGTGCCTCCTGGGCATGCCGGTCGTAGCAGGCCAGTGCCTCAGTGGGTGTCAGGTCCACCTTGTCTACATAGCCGCGCTCCAGTTGGATGAGCCCGACGATGCCGTAGTTGATAAGTGCCACGAACTCTGGCCGGATGCCTTCGCCCACGAGCGAGTGCTTCTTGATTTCCAAGGAGCGTATGCGCTTGGCCTTGATGAACAGCTGGTCGGTGAGCGACGAGGGGCGCAGGATGCGCCATGAAGCCCCGTAGTCGTGCAGTTTCTTCTCGAAGAGCGTGCGACACTCGGCCATCACACCCTTGAACTGCTCCTCTGTATTTGGTGTCCGATTTGACATGATTCTATTAAATATAGGTGCAAAGTTACGCAATTTCAATGAAATGACAAAGCGAATGCCCGTAAATCATGGGAAAACACGCACGGAAAACCCTCAGCTGGAGGTTGCGGTGCACCGGCTGAGGCCTCCCTTTCCAACCCGCTGAGGCTCAGTCTTTCTTCGAAAGTGCCACAGTCGCAAGAATTTTTAATTTATTAATTCTCAATTTTTAATTTAAAAATTCTCAAAAAATAAATTAAAAATTCTCATGGCTGAAGATGCTTTCCTAACTCACTGAGCCTCAGTGGGTTGGAAAGAGGGTTTCGGGTGTGGAAAGGGTGCGGCTCCGTCCGTTTTCCATCTATGCTTTCCGGCGGTGCAGACGGCAGGTCTGAGAGCTGGCTGAATAGGCTTTGCAAGTTGGCTGTGCCTGCGCCGCGATGCAAGAAAAAGCGGTTTTCGTTTTGCTTTGTCCGTGCTTCTTTGTACCTTTGCAGCCCGAAAACGAATCGGAAATTCATTTTTTAGCGTTTCTTTCGATGAAGAATCTCAGTGATGCCGAACTGGCCCAGCTCTTAGACAAGGATATATTCCACATGATTTCCGCCGCAGCCGACAAGCTGGGGATGGAGTGCTATGTGGTAGGTGGCTATGTCCGTGACCTCTTTCTTGAACGCCCGTCCAACGACATCGACGTGGTGGTCGTGGGCAGTGGCATTGCCGTGGCTCAGGAACTCAAGGACATGCTTGGCAAGCGGGCCCACCTCTCCGTGTTCCGCAACTTCGGAACGGCGCAAGTGAAGGTGAAGGCACCTTTCGACGGGGAGATGGAGGAGGCTGAAATAGAATTTGTCGGAGCCCGGAAGGAAAGCTACAGCCACGATTCCCGCAAGCCGCATGTGGAAGATGGTACGTTGGAGGACGACCAGAACCGCCGCGATTTCACCATCAATGCCATGGCTGTCTGCTTGAATGAAGCTCGTTTCGGTGAGCTGGTGGATCCTTTTGACGGGCTTTACGACTTGGAAAACGGCATCATACGGACTCCGCTGGATCCGGATGTCACTTTTTCAGACGATCCGTTGCGTATGATGCGGTGCGTTCGTTTTGCTGCCCAGCTCAATTTCTTCATCGACGACGAGACGTTCGACGCCCTGCTGCGCAACAAGGAACGCATCAAAATCATCAGTGGGGAGCGCATTGCCGACGAGCTGAATAAAATCATGCTGACAAAGCATCCCTCGAAGGGATTCGTGGACTTGCACCGGTGTGGTCTTTTGGGACTGATCATCCCTGAACTGGTGGCACTCGACTTTGTAGAGAAACGCAACGGAAAGGCGCATAAGAATAATTTCTATCATACTTTGGAAGTATTGGACAATGTTGCGAAACGTTCTGACAGTCTTTGGCTGCGTTGGGCGGCACTGTTCCACGACATTGGCAAGCCAAAGTCGAAGCGTTGGGATGCGGCTGCCGGTTGGACATTCCATAACCACAACTTCATCGGTGCCAAGATGATTCCGGGCATCTTCCGACGGATGAAGCTTCCGATGGATGCGAAGATGAAGTATGTGCAGAAACTGGTGGATCTGCACATGCGTCCCATCGTGATTGCCGACGAGATGGTCACGGACAGTGCCGTGAGACGGTTGCTCAATGATGCGGGCGACGACATTGACGACTTGATGTTGCTCTGCGAGGCCGACATCACCAGTAAGAACGAGGCGCGCAAGGCGCATTTTCTGGATAACTTCCGTATTGTCCGCGAGAAACTGGCCGAACTCAAGGAGAAAGACTATGTGAGGCTGTTGCAGCCGGTGGTCGATGGCAATGAGATTATGCAGCTTTTCGGACTGAAACCCAGCCGGGAGGTGGGTGTGCTGAAGAAGACGCTGAAGGATGCTGTGCTTGATTGTCAGGTTCCCAACGAACGCGAGCCGTTGCTGGCGTTGCTCCGCGAGAAGGCAAGGGAATTGGGTCTTGAGGGCGTTTAGATCGTGAAAAGAACGGTGAAATGTGCCGTTTCCTTAGCAAAAGATTGTTAAATAATCATTTTGCTGGCTATTATATAATATTTAATGTGTAATTTTGTGGTTTGAAAACCGACGCAGTATATTTGGGTTTTCAAACCAAAGAGACATGAATAAGGCTCTGGATAATAAGGATTATAATAAAAATAGAAAGTAAAAAGATGAAAAAGAACAAGTTCTTAAGGGTTGCCGCTGTAGCCACCGTGGCACTGGCTGTGTCCAGCTGTGGCAAGTCGGGCGGCGGTCGTCCTGATTTTGGCGACAATGAGTATCCCGTGATGACAGTAGGTGTGCAGTCTGCTCAGTTGCAAACAACCTATCCGGCTACGATCAAGGGCGTTCAGGATGTGGAGATACGTCCGAAGGTGTCGGGATTCATCACCCGTCTGGCCGTACAGGAAGGTCAGTCGGTGAGCAAGGGACAATTGCTGTTTACCGTGGATAATGCTACTTATGCCGCAGCCGTGCGTCAGGCCGAAGCGTCTGTGCGTCAGGCTCAGGCTTCGGTGAATTCGGCAGAGGCTCAGCTGGCTACGGCAACGCTGACATACAAGAACAGTCAGGAGCTGTTTAAGAATAATGTCATTGGAAGCTACGAATTGCAAACGGCCAAGAACACCATGGAGACGGCTCAGGCAGCCGTGGCTCAGGCCAAGTCGGGCGTAGCCCAGGCGCAGGCCTCGCTCGCTAATGCGCGTGAGACGCTCAGCTGGTGCTATGTGACGGCTCCTACTTCTGGCGTGGTGGGCAATCTGCCTTATAAGCAGGGTGCTCTTGTCAGTCCGTCGGCTACTCCTGCCGTGACGACGATTTCGAATATCAGTTCCATGGAGGTCTACTTCTCCATGACGGAGAAGGATATTCTTTCCATGACAAAGAATGCCGGCGGCATGAGTGCTGCAGTGAACGACTATCCGCCCGTGAAACTGCGTCTGGCTGACGGTACGATGTACAATCACAACGGCACGGTGACCAAGGTGAGTGGCGTCATCGATCCTACGACGGGTTCAGTTTCGATGATTGCCCGTTTTGACAATCCGGAGCATCTGCTGAAGAGCGGTGGCTCGGGTGAGATTGTCGTGCCGCGTACGAATGCCAATGCCATCATGATTCCACAGACGGCAACGACGCAGGCGCAGAATGATGGCAATACCTATATCGTTACTGAAGGATTGAAGGCTGGTGACAAGATTGTTACTGCCGGCATTGCCAAGCTGACCGATGCCATGGAGATTAAGCCCATCTCGCAGGCCCAGTATGACAAGAAAATCAATGAAGCAGCTAACCTTGGCGGCCAGCAGGGCACGGCAAAGGGCTTCATCGACGCAATGGGCGGCGGTAAGAAATAATGGTTTTAGGACTAATCAGAGAAGAATATGACATTTACGAACTTTATAAAACGCCCGGTATTGTCTACGGTGATCTCTGTGCTCATCGTGATTCTGGGCTTCATCGGGCTCGTTACGCTGCCTATTGAGCAGTATCCCGATATCGCACCGCCTACGGTGATGGTCATTGCCAACTATCAAGGCGCGGATGCCGAGACGGTGAAGAACTCCGTGCTGGCTCCGTTGGAAGAGAGTATCAACGGTGTGGAAGGCATGGACTACCTCAGTTCCTCGGCTACCAACCAGGGCTCGGCCACCATTACGGTCATGTTCCGTCAGGGAATGAACGCCGATATGTGTGCGGTGAACGTACAGAACCGTGTCTCGCAGGCTTCGGCCCTGCTGCCGGCGGAGGTTACCCGTGCCGGTGTTCAGGTGATGAAACGCCAGACTTCGCAGGTTATCATGTATACCTTGACTTCCGAGGATGGTCGATATGACGACGAGTTCCTTACGAACTATGCCAATATCAACATCATCCCAGCCCTGAAGCGTATCGAGGGTGTGGGCGACGTGCAAAGCCCGGGTATGAAAACCTATTCAATGCGTATCTGGCTGAAGCCGGATGTGATGAAACAATACAACCTGATGCCTACCGACATCAGCGGTGTGTTGGCAGAACAGAACGTGGAGGCAGCTCCGGGCTCGTTCGGTGAACAGAGCGATGTGGCCTATGAGTACACGATGCGATATACAGGACGTTTGAAGACGGCCGAAGAATTTGGAAATATCATCATCAGCACGACGGCCGACGGTCAGACGTTGAAGCTGAAAGACGTGGCACAGATAGAACTGGGCGGCCTACAGTACAGTGTGGCCATGCGCAACAACAACCAGCCTTCGGTGATGGGTATGGTGCAGCAGATTGCCGGCTCCAATGCCAATGACATTGCCAAGAACGTAAAACTGGAACTGGAGGCACAGGCGAAGAACTTCCCTCCAGGCTTGGAATACAAGATTAACTACGACGTAACGGAATTCCTCTATGCTTCTATAGAGGAGGTTGTGTTTACACTCGTATTGACCCTGTTGCTCGTTTTCTTGGTAGTTTACATCTTCTTGCAGGACTTCCGCTCGACGTTGATTCCGCTTATTGCCGTACCTGTATCGCTTATCGGTACGTTCTTCTTCCTGAAGGTGTTCGGGTTCTCCATCAACTTGTTGGTTCTCTCGGCCTTGCTGTTGGCTATTGCCATTGTGGTCGACGATGCCATCATCGTCGTTGAGGCTGTCCATGCCAAGCTGGACCAAGGATATAAGAGTCCGCTGACGGCTTCTATTGATGCAATGAACGAGATTTCGAGTGCCATCATCTCCGTGACGCTGGTCATGGCATCCGTGTTCATCCCCGTTTCATTTATCGGAGGTACCAGTGGTACGTTCTATCGCGAGTTCGGTATTACCATGGCGGTGAGCATCTTCATTTCGGCTTTGAACGCCTTGACGCTCTCTCCGGCTCTGTGTGCCATCTTCCTGAAGCCCCACGATGCTGAAGGCAAGGAGCGGAAGATGTCGCGTATTGACCGTTTCCATGCTTCTTTTAATACCGCTTACGACAAGATCCTGAATAAATATAAAGGATATGTAGAGAAACTGGTGCGCAAACCGCTCATCATTGGCCTTGCGGTCATCATCGGTGTCGTAGCCTTGGTAGCTACGATGTCTACGACGAAGACAGGATTGGTGCCCGACGAAGATACAGGTACGCTTTTCTGTACTGTTTCCATGCCGCCGTCTACCTCTGTAGCACGCACCCGTCAGGTCATTGCGCAGGTCGACTCGATGCTCGGAGCCAATCCCGCCATCCAGAACCGTGAGCAGATTCAAGGCTTTAACTTCATCGCCGGACAAGGTTCCGACCAAGCTACGTTCATCATCAAGCTGAAACCGTTTGAAGAACGTACCGGAGGATTGTGGTATAAGCTCTCCGGTTTATGGCAGGGCGATGGAATTATGCGCTTCTTTGTTAATCCGATGGAGTCTACTTCCGTACTTGGTATGATCTACAAGCAGACTGCCAGCATCAAGGATGCGCAGATTTTGGCCTTTGCACCGCCAATGATTCCCGGATTCTCGGCCAACAGTGGTGTGTCGTTGGTATTGCAAGACCGTACCGGCGGCGACCTGAACAGGTTCTTCCAGATTACCCAGGACTATCTGAAGGAGCTGAACAAGCGTCCGGAAATCCAGATGGCGATGACCTCTTACAACCCGAACTACCCACAATACATGATTAATGTGGACGTGGCTAAGTGTAAGCAGGCCGGTATCAGTCCGTCGGTCATCCTAACGACGTTGCAGGGGTACTACGGCGGTCTGTATGCATCGAACTTCAATGCCTATGGAAAGCTCTACCGTGTGATGATCCAAGCGGATCCCAGTGCCCGTATGACGCCGGAGAGCATGAACAACATCTACGTCCGTACGGCAGGTGGTATGGCTCCGGTCAACGAGTTCTGCACGCTCAAGCGCGTCTATGGCCCAGCCAACATCAACCGCTTCAACCTCTTTACGTCCATCAACGTCACCGTGACGGTCAACGATGGTTACTCAACGGGTGAAGCCATCAAGGCTGTAGAGGAAGTTGCTGCTGACAACCTGCCGCAAGGCTATGCCTACGACTATTCAGGTCTGACCCGTCAGGAGGCACAGTCCAGTAACTCCACTGCCCTTATCTTTGTGCTCTGTATCATGTTCATCTATCTGATCCTTTCCGCACAATATGAGAGCTACATTCTCCCGTTGGCCGTTATCCTCTCCGTCCCCTTCGGACTGGCAGGAGCCTTTGGCTTCACCCAACTCTTCGGCCATTCCAACGACATCTACATGCAGATTTCGCTCATTATGTTGATTGGTCTGTTGGCCAAGAATGCCATTCTGATTGTGCAGTTTGCCTTGGAGCGTCGTGAGTTGGGTATGGCTGTTTCTTGGTCGGCCATCCTCGGAGCCTCTGCGCGTCTCCGTCCTATCTTGATGACTTCGTTAGCCATGATCATCGGATTGCTCCCGATGATGTTTGCTTCCGGCGTGGGCAAGAACGGAAACCAGACGCTGGGCGCAGCTGCCGTAGGCGGTATGTTGATCGGTACCCTTTGCCAGCTGTTTGTCGTTCCGACGCTGTTCGTCATCTTCCAGTCGTTGCAGGAGCGAATCAAGCCGATGCGCTTCGAGGAAGATACCAATGCCGACGTGGCCCGCGAACTGGAGCAATACGCCCACGGACAAATTCAGGAGTACGAGCTGGAGAAGTAATTCGCGGCTCATCTATCCATGAAGTGAATCAATATCAAAGACAATGAAAACAAGAAATATCATCATACTGAGTCTTGCAGCCCTCACACTGAGTGGTTGCAAGGCTCTCTACGGCACTTACGAGCGTCCCGAGGTGGTGAGCGAGAACATCGTCCGCGACCCCGTTGACGACCGTTCGATGCTGTTGCAGACCGATTCTGCCAACTTCGGCAATCTGCCGTGGCGCAGTGTGTTCACCGATCCGCAGTTGCAGGTGCTCATAGAGAAAGCACTGACCAACAATCCCAACCTGCTGAATGCCGCGCTGAACATTGACATGGCCGAGGCGCAGCTCAAAGCTGCCAAGTTGGCCTTCCTGCCGTCGGTGGCCTTTGCCCCGCAGGGCTCCATTGCCCACTTCGGCGAGCATTCAAAGTCCACCCTTGCCTACTCGTTACCCTTGTCGGCATCGTGGAACGTAGACCTCTTCGGCAATCTGCTGAGCCAGAAGCGCGCTGCTCAGGTCGCACTCTTGCAGATGCGCGACTATCAGCTGAGCGTGCAGACCAGCCTCGTCTGCAACGTCGCCAACCTCTATTATACGTTGCTGATGCTCGACCGCCAGCAGGAAATCGTCAGGGACATGCAGGGACTGACCAAAGATACCTGGGAGATGATGAAACTCCAGATGTCATTTGGCCGTGCCCGTTCCACGAGCGTGCAGAGTGCTGAGGCTGCCTACTATTCCGTGATGGCGCAGGACGCCGACATCAAGCGTCAGATCCGTGAGGTCGAGAACTCCCTCTCACTGCTGATGGGCGAGCCCGCACACGGCATTGAGCGCGGAACGCTGGACAACCAGGCCTTGCCCAGCGAGTTTGCCACAGGCGTAGGCATCCAGTTGCTCTCCAACCGCCCCGACGTGCATGCCAACGAGATGGCACTGGCTCAGTGCTTCTATGGTGTAGAGACTGCCCGCAGCCGTTTCTATCCGAGCATTACGATTTCTCCCACCGGTGCTTTCACCAACAGCAACGGCATGGTGAACCCCGGAAAGATTCTCTTACAGCTCGTAGGACAGCTCACGCAGCCCATCTTCGCCAGAGGACAGCTTGTAGCCGGTCTCCGGGTTGCCGAAGACCAGTATAAGCAGGCCTACAACACCTGGCAGAACTCCATCCTCTCGGCAGGCAGCGAGGTCAGCAATGCCCTCGTGCAGTACAACGCTTCAGAAGAGAAGAGCCAGTTGGAGGCCAAGCAGATTGACGTGCTGAAGAAGAACGTGGAGCACACCCAGATGCTCTTCAAGCAGTCGTCGAGCACCTACCTTGAGGTCATCACGGCTCAGCAGCAGCTCCTCAACGCCGAAATCTCCAAGGTTCAGGACGACTTCTCCAAGGTGCAGGCCGTCGTCAACCTCTACTACGCACTGGGCGGAGGTGTCAATTAACAACAACCTACAAATACAGACTATTATGGCAAGCGAAATCAGTCCAAGAGCCGAAATCAGCCCGAAGGCCAAAATCGGCGACAACTGCAAGATATTCCCCTTCGTCTACATCGAGGACGACGTGGAGATCGGCGATGGGTGCATCATCTTTCCCTTCGTCAGCATCCTCAGTGGCACCCGCATGGGGCGTAAGAACAAAGTCCATCAGGGAGCCGTCGTAGGCGCACTGCCTCAGGATTTCAACTTCCGTGGGGAGAAAAGCGAGCTCATCATCGGCGACAACAACATCATTCGCGAGAACGTTGTCATCAACCGAGCCACTCATACGGGTGGCAAAACCGTCATTGGCAATGACAACTTCCTCATGGAAGGAGCCCACATCTCCCACGACACGAAGGTGGGCAACGGCTGCGTCTTCGGCTATGGTACGAAGATTGCCGGCGATTGCATCATTGAAGACAACGTCATCTTCTCCTCCAGCGTCATCGAGAACGCCGGAACGCGGGTCGGACGGGGTACGATGATTCAGGCCGGAACCACCTTCTCCAAGGATGTGCCGCCCTATATCATCGCCGGAGGAACGCCTGTGGGCTACCACGGGGTCAATGCGACCATCGGCAAAGCCCGTGGCGTAGACGACAAGGTGCTCAAGCACATTGCCAATGCCTATCGCTTGGTGTTCCTCGGACAGACCAGCGTCTTCGATGCCTGCCGACAGATCGAGGAACAGGTGCCCGACGGCGAAGAGATTCGCAACATCGTGAGCTTCATCCGGTCCACCGAGCAAGGCATTATCTCCAAGTTATAACATTTGGTTCGCGTCGGCAGCAGCCGGCAAGGCATGATAAAAGGAAGCAGTCCTCCTAATAGCGGAATGCTTCCTTTTTTTCGTTCCCGTTTCAGGCAGCCTTCGCCCACAGCCTAATAGGAGGCCGAGCAAGAAAAGCCCAGGGCGACGACGCGTTCGCGAATGGCATCAAGCTGCTCGTGGCTGGCCTTCAGCAGGCCGGCCACGGGCGTTTCCCTGTCCACCGTGTACACCATCACGCCCTGCGGCTGTATCTTCTTCACGGCCGCCAGCCATGGCGTTATGTATTCCTCGCCCGTATTGTCAACGCCGTTTTCGCCCTGCATGAACATCGTCTGGATGATGACATGGCCGTGGAAAGCCTTCAGGTTCTCAATGACCTGCTTCACGTCGTAGTTACCCACCGGCCGGTCAACCTTATTTATATAGAGAGGATCCACCGTGTCCAGCTTCTGGATGTTGTTGTCCACACGCATCAACGCCTCGTGCACCTGCTTCCGGCCGATCATCGTGCCATTGCTCAGCACCGACACCTTTGCCTCTGGACAGTAGCTGTCGCGCAACCGCAGCGTGTCGTCTATGATTTCGGCAAAGTGTGGATGCGCCGTAGGCTCACCATTGCCGGCAAAGGTCAACACGTCGGGCACCACGCCCTCAGCCCGCATCTCTTGTAACTTGCGCTCCAGACCGCGGCTCACCTCCTCGCGGGTGGGGCGGGGGAGCGAGGGGCGGAAGTCTGCATTCAGCCCGCATTCGCAGTAGATGCAGTCAAACGTACACACCTTGCCGTCGGCCGGCATGAGGTTGATGCCCAGGGAGATGCCCAGCCGTCGGCTCTTGACCGGTCCGAAAATGGGCGATGGATAGATGATGGTTGCCATGTCTTTTGTTTCCTTTCTTCTTGTCTTGCCGCTTGTCTGTACGGCTTTTTCCAGCGCAAAGGTACGTTAAAAATCTGAGTTTTGCACCTTCTTCCTTCTTTTTTCTGATGTCAGCCGGCAACCGGCTTCCCCCTCGGTTGAGCCCTCCTCGTAACCCGCTGTGGCTCAGTGGGATATGAAAACGATTTTAGTGGTGAGAATTTTTAAATTAAAAATTCTTAAAAAATAAATTATTAATTCTCAAAAAATAAATTAAAAATTCTCGCGACTGTGGCACTTTCAGAGAATACATGTGCTTCACTTGGAGAACGGCTGTTCCAGAATGGGAAGATTTTCCTATTGAAAACCGAAAAGAGAGGGCAGTTCTTTTCAGGGTCAGTCCACTCCAACTGCAATGTGTCAGTCGCTCTTCTCAGCGTGGGCGGAGAGAAACTGGCGCGTTGGGAGCAGACCTTTAGCGGGTTGGTCTGGTGGCTTTCGTGGTTCTTCGTCACCATGCTGTAGAAGATTCTGAAGGTCGTTCCGCTCTTTTTTACGAGGATTCCAATGCGTTAATAGTCGTTAAACGCTTCGCCGTCCATTCTTTTTTTGCTACCTTTGCGACAATTTTGGGGTATTAGTGACTTGTGTGCAGACGCAGGCACGTCCCTTTATATATAAATAAGGTAATGAAACAACGACGAAATAAGACCCGCAAGCACCGCAGCTTGCAGGTAATTACACTTTGTATCAGTACGGCCATGGTGCTGATTTTGCTCGGCATGGTGGTGCTGACGGTGCTCACGGGACGCAATCTCTCTCAGTATGCGAAGGAAAACCTGACGGTGACGCTCATACTTTCGCCCGAGACGACGGAGCCGGAGGCGCAGCAGCTGTGCAAGCGGGTGGAGTCATTGCGCTATATCAGTGGACTGAACTACATTAGCAAGGACGATGCGCTGAAAGAAGGGACGAAAGAGCTGGGTGCCGATCCTACGGAGTTTGTCGGAGAGAACCCGTTTACGGCCAGCATTGAGTTGCGGCTGGGTGCCGACTATGCCAACAACGACTCCATCAAGTGGATTTCCAAGGAGCTCAAGAGCCTGCACGGTGTGGCCGAGGTGGACTATCTGAAGGATCTGATAGACAGTGTGAACAAGACGCTGGGCAAGATTAGTCTGGTGTTGCTCGTACTGGCAGCGCTGTTGCTGGTGGTTTCGTTCTCGCTCATCAACAATACCATCCGTCTGAGCATCTACGCCCGGCGTTTTTCCATCCACACCATGAAGTTGGTGGGAGCCTCTTGGGGATTCATCCGCAGGCCGTTCCTGCGCCGTGCCATTGGGCAGGGACTGCTGTCGGCCTTGCTGGCACTGCTGGTGTTGGGCGGTGGTGTGTATGCGTTGTATTACTATGCGCCCGATATGGCCGTGTTCTTCGACGAGAAGGTGTTGGGCATTACGGCAGCGGCTGTCCTACTGTTCGGACTGATTATCTCTACGTTCTGCGCCTGGCTGTCGGTGAACAAGTTCCTGCGAATGAAAGCAGGGGAGTTGTATAAGATCTGACGGAGGTCGGTGCAGGTTTCGTGTTTAGCTATTATTTAGACTATGGATAAGAAAAATCTGGCTTTTGGAAAAATGAACTTCATCCTGCTGGCTGTGGGCATGGCAGTGGTGATTTTGGGCTTTATCCTGATGAGCGGTGGTGCTTCTACGCAGGAGCAGTTCAACCCCGAGGTGTTCAGTGCCTTGCACATTAAGGTGGCACCGGTGGTTACTTTCGTTGGTTTCGTGTCTATCATCGGAGCCATTGTCTATAAACCGAAAGGAGAATAAGGCCGATGAGTGAACTGCAAGCATTGATTCTGGGACTGATTCAGGGGCTCACGGAATATCTGCCGGTGAGCAGCAGTGGTCATCTGACCATCGGTCAGGAGCTGTTGGGAGTCAGCGGGGCTGACAACCTGACGTTCGACGTGGTCGTACATGTGGCCACGGTGCTGTCCACGCTGGTCATCCTGTGGAAGGAAGTGGCATGGATTTTCAAGGGACTGTTCAAGTTTCAGATGAACAATGAGACGCGCTATGCGCTCAATATTCTGGTATCGATGATTCCCGTGGGCATCGTCGGCGTGTTCTTCAAGGACAAAGTGGAGGAGATTTTTGGTTCGGGACTCTTCATCGTGGGTTGCATGCTGCTGCTCACGGCGGCTCTGCTGGCCTTCTCCTACTATGCCAAGCCACGTCAGAAAGAACGCATCAGCCTCAAGGATGCCTTCATCATCGGTGTGGCACAGGCTGCTGCCGTCATGCCGGGACTGTCGCGCTCGGGCAGTACCATTGCCACGGGACTCTTGCTGGGCAATAAAAAGGAGAAACTGGCACAGTTCTCCTTCCTCATGGTCATTCCCCCGATACTGGGCGAGGCACTGCTCGGCGTGCTGAAAGCCGTGAAGGGCGGTGCTGAAGCCGCCACTGGCAGTATCTCTCTGCCTGCGTTGGCCATCGGTTTTGCCGCAGCCTTCCTGTCGGGATGCTTTGCCTGTAAGTGGATGATTAACATCGTGAAGCGGGGCAAGCTCATTTATTTCGCCATCTATTGTGCCATTGTCGGTGCTGCCATCCTCATAGCCAGTGCCGTCCGATGAGCCATGATGTATTGATGAACGCCAACTGTCAACCCTCTATGAGTAAGCTGAACTTCAAGGAAGGAATCGTCATCGGCATTGACAAGCCCTATCGCATGTCGAGCTTCGGTGCACTGGCCCACATCCGTTTCCTTTGTTCCAAGAAGCAGGGCTCTCGTGTGAAGATGGGACATGCCGGAACCCTCGATCCGTTGGCTACCGGCGTGCTGGTTCTCTGTACGGGCAAGAAGACTAAGAGCATTGAAGAGCTACAGGCGCATACCAAAGAATATACCGCAACGCTTCAGCTGGGAGCTACGACGGCCAGCTACGACATGGAACATGAGGTGAACGCCACTTACCCAACTGAGCATATCACCGAAGAACGCATCCGTGAGGTGCTTTCTACGTTCCAAGGCGACATCGATCAGGTTCCCCCGTCGTTCTCCGCATGCAATGTCAACGGCAAACGAGCCTATCAGCTCAGCCGAAAGGGCAAGGAGGTGAAGCTGGAGCCCAAGAAAATACGCATCGACGAACTTGAACTGACCGCCTTTGACCCACAGCTGATGCTGCTGAGCATCCGCGTGGTATGCGGAAAAGGCACTTACATCCGTGCCTTGGCCCGCGACATTGGCCGTGCCTTGGGCAGTGGAGCCTATCTCACAGCCTTGCGGCGCACCCGTGTGGGCGATGTCAAGGTGGAAGACTGCTACGACTTTGATACCTTTGAAGCGTGGCTCAACGAACAAGAATTAGAAAAATAAAAGAAGATATGAAGCTATCACAATTCAAATTCAAACTACCCGAAGAGCAAGTGGCATTGCATCCGCATGCATCAGAACACGTCGTGACGCGAGATGACGGCACAACGACCACGTTCAGCGTCACCCGACGCGACGAATGTCGCCTGATGGTGCTCCACCGCAAGTCGCAGACCATCGAGATGTTCAAGAAAGACGAAGCCGGCACCCCCATCGAAGGGGAATACATGGACTTCCGCAACGTGCTGGACTATTTCGATGAGGGTGACACCTTCGTGCTGAACGACACGAAAGTGTTTCCTGCGCGTCTCTACGGAACGAAGGAGAAGACTGATGCCAAGATAGAAGTGTTCCTCCTGCGCGAGCTCAACGAGGAAATGCGCCTTTGGGACGTGCTGGTAGAGCCCGCCCGCAAAATACGTATCGGCAACAAGCTCTTCTTCGACGAGTCGGGAACGATGGTGGCAGAGGTTATTGACAACACGACGAGCCGCGGGCGAACCCTGCGCTTCCTCTATGACTGTCCGCACGAGGAATTCAAGCAGGAGCTCTACGCCCTCGGCGAGGCTCCGCTGCCCCGTTATATCATCGATCGCCGTCCGGCCACTGACGAGAACGCCATCCCTCATGCCACCGAAGACGACATGATAGACTTCCAGACGGTCTTTGCCAAGCACGAGGGTGCCGTCACCGCACCTGCCACCGGCCTGCACTTCAGCCGTGAGATGCTCAAGCGCATGGAGATTCGTGGCATCAACACCGCCTTCGTGACACTCCATTGCGGCTTAGGAAACTTCCATGAAATTGAGGTGGAAGACCTGACGAAGCACAAAATGGACAGCGAGCAGATGGTTATCGGAGCCGAAGCCTGTCGCATCGTGAACGAGGCGAAGGCTGCCGGACACCATATCTGTGCCGTGGGAACCAGTGTCGTAAAGGCCACGGAGACTGCTGTGGGTACCGACGGCATGCTGAAGGAGTATGACGGATGGACCAACAAGTTCATTTTCCCGCCCTATGACTTCGGGCTGGCCGACTCTATGATAGCCAACTTCTATCATCCGCTCTCCACGCTCCTGATGTCTACGGCAGCCTTTGGCGGCTACGACCTCGTGATGGAAGCCTATCAGAAGGCCATTGACCACGGATACCAGTTCGGTTGCTTCGGCGACGCACTGCTGATACTTGACGACTGATGCACAATAACACGTTGCATACCGTATACCTGAGTCTCGGTTCCAACCTGGGCGACCGGGAGCGGAACCTCGACGAGGCCATACAACATATCGGAAAGCTGATTGGAGCCGTCGTGCGCCAGTCAGCTTTTTTGGAAACTGAGCCTTGGGGCTTTGCCTCGCCCAACCGTTTCCTCAATGCTGCCGTCTGCGTGGAGACGCTGCTGTGCCCCCGTTGTGTGCTGGAACGAACCCAGCAGATAGAGCGCGAGATGGGGCGCACCCGCAAGACACCCTCCGCTTCCCAGCATTCCGCTTCGCCGGACTACGCCGACCGTCCCATCGACATCGACATCCTGCTCTATGACGACCTGACGGTGGACGAGCCAGACCTTGTCATTCCTCATCCGTTGATGCAGGAGCGTGACTTTGTAATGATTCCCCTGCGTGAAATCATGGCATCCAAGCAACGCTGACGCCGTTTGGGGCAATGCTTTTCCCGCAACCAACGTTGCCTTTTCTTACGACTGTATCACGCTCATTCTGTGAGTGAGGCTTAGTCGTGAGAATTTTTAATTTATTTTTTGAGAATTAATAAATTATTTTTTGAGAAAAAATAAATTAAAAATTCAAACGCCTGAAGCCGTTTTGCTAATCCGTTGAGGGTCAATGGGTTAGCGGGTGAAGCGAAGATGGGGAGCAAATGGGTTTCTGCCTGTCTGAAAAAACGTCAAGTCATGTTCGCAAGAAGGGTGGGAGGGAGTGAGGAAGTCCATGAGACGGAAACCGGAAGACAGGTATCAACGAAAAGAGGACATACCTTTTCAGGCATGTCCTCTTCTGTTTCTGTCTGCAACCGTGCTGTTTATCGACGCAGGCCGAGAGCCTTTACGATGGCACGATAGCGCTCAATGTCGCGGTCGTACAGGTAGTTGAGCAGGGCGCGACGCTTACCTACGAGCTGAGTCAGCGAGCGAGTGGTCACATAGTCCTTGTGGTGTGTCTTCACATGCTCCGTAAGGTGCTTGATGCGATAGGTAAACAGGGCAATCTGGCTTTCTGCTGAACCGGTGTCAGTGGCACCGCCCTTACCGTACTGTGCGAAAATCTCTTCTTTCTTGGTCTTGTCTAAATACATGACTTTGTTTGTTTTGATGAATAATGATTTATGACATCCAAGCGACGACAGCCGTCTTCATCAGGGCGAACTTCCTCGCGCAGGATGCATCGGATTTTCCGAATCGGCTGCAAAGGTACGAATTTTATTGTTATATGCCAAGCAAATTCCACTTTTTTTTCGTACCTTTGCACCCGTCTTAAAACAAACAGAGATGCAAGATATTAGGAACATAGCCATCATTGCGCATGTTGACCACGGCAAGACGACGCTGGTCGACAAGATGATGCTCGCCGGAAAGCTCTTCCGCGAGGGACAGGATAACAGCGGACAGGTGCTCGATGCCAACGATCTTGAGCGCGAGCGGGGCATCACGATACTTTCCAAGAATGTTTCCATCAACTGGAAAGGGGTGAAAATCAATATTATCGATACGCCGGGACACTCTGATTTCGGTGGCGAGGTGGAACGCGTGCTCAACATGGCCGACGGCTGTCTGCTGCTGGTGGATGCCTTTGAGGGCCCGATGCCGCAGACTCGCTTCGTGTTGCAGAAGGCGTTGCAGATAGGACTCAAACCAATGGTGGTTGTCAACAAGGTGGACAAGCCCAACTGTCGGCCGGAAGAGGTCTACGAGATGGTGTTTGATCTGATGTTTGACCTCAACGCGTCGGAAGACCAGCTTGACTTCACGGTGGTATATGGCTCTGCCAAGAATGGCTGGATGGGTGAGGACTGGAAGACTCCTACCGACAATATTGAGTATCTGTTGGACAAAATCGTCGAGGTGATTCCTGCGCCGAAGCGCATAGAAGGCTCGCCGCAGATGCTCATCACGTCGCTCGACTACAGCAACTATACCGGTCGCATTGCCGTAGGACGTGTGCATCGTGGCACGTTGCGCGACGGTATGAACGTGACCATCTGTCATCGCGACGGCACACAAGAGAAAACAAAGATTAAGGAACTGCATACATTCGAAGGCATGGGCCATCAGAAGACCGACCAAGTGGATTCGGGCGACATCTGTGCGGTCATCGGTCTGGAGAAATTCGAGATTGGCGACACCATCAGCGACTTTGAGAATCCTGAGCCGCTGCCTCCTATTGCCATCGACGAACCTACGATGTCGATGCTGTTTACAATCAACGATTCGCCGTTCTTCGGAAAAGAAGGTAAGTTCTGTACTTCACGACATATCAACGACCGCTTACAGAAGGAACTGGAGAAGAATCTGGCCCTGCGTGTGGCTCCTTTTGAAGACTATACCGACCGATGGATCGTGAGCGGGCGTGGCGTGCTCCACCTCTCCGTTCTCATCGAAACGATGCGCCGCGAGGGCTACGAACTGCAGGTGGGCCAGCCGCAGGTCATCTATAAGGAAATCGATGGGGTTCGCTGTGAGCCTGTGGAGGAACTCACCATCAATGTTCCTGAGGAGTTTTCATCGAAGATGATCGACATGGTGACGCGCCGGAAGGGAGACCTTCTGGGCATGGACACACAAGGGGGAAGGGTTAACATTGAGTTCGAAATTCCCTCGCGAGGCATCATCGGCCTGCGTACCAATGTGCTGACGGCCAGTCAGGGCGAGGCCATCATGGCTCACCGCTTCAAGGAATACCAGCCTTACAAAGGTGATATCGAACGCCGCCTGAGTGGCTCCATGATTGCTTTGGAAACGGGAACGGCCTTTGCCTATAGCATTGACAAACTGCAGGATCGCGGAAAGTTCTTCATCGATCCGGGTGAGGAGGTTTACTACGGCGAGGTAGTGGGCGAACATGTTCACGACAACGACCTTGTGGTAAACGTGGCAAAGGCAAAACAGCTGACCAACGTGCGTGCCAGCGGCTCAGACGACAAAGCACGCATCATTCCCAAGACGGTGCTCAGTCTGGAAGAATGCTTGGAATATATCAAGGGCGACGAATATGTGGAGGTCACTCCGAAGGCTATCCGTATGAGGAAAATCATCCTTGACCACGACCAGCGAAAGAAAGCTAACAAGGCATAAAACTAAAAAAAGATGAAAACGATGAAGAAAATGATTCTATCTATTGCCCTGACGGCGATGACCTGTACCGCAGTAATGGCACAGGGAACAGCAAGTGCCTGGCCATGGGACTTTCCGCAGGAAGTTCCTCTGAAGGCTGAGACCGGACAAATGGTGCTGAGCTGTCAAGGCCACTATTTCGATGCGGTGGAAGAAGGGAAAT
>CAMHEA010000025.1 GCA_946184025.1 uncultured Prevotella sp. | reverse complement strand
AGTTAAATTTTAATTAAAGAAATGAACACTTTAAGTTACAAGACGATTTCCGCAAACAAGGAAACGGCAAAGAAAGAGTGGGTGGTTGTTGATGCCACTGACCAGGTTGTTGGTCGTCTCGCTTCAAAGGTTGCCAAGCTGATCCGCGGAAAGTACAAACCCAACTTCACTCCGCACGTTGACTGCGGCGACAATGTCATCATCATCAACGCCCGTAAGGCCTACTTCACGGGTAAGAAGGAGACCGACAAGGTCTACACACGCTACACGGGCTATCCCGGTGGACAGCGTTTCAACACGCCGGAAGAACTCCGTCGTCGCCCCGACGGCATGGAGCGCATCATCCGTCATGCTGTGAAGGGTATGCTGCCGAAGGGTCCCCTTGGCCGCAGCCTGCTGGACAACCTCTATATCTATGACGGTACGGAGCACAAGCACGAGGCTCAGAAGCCCAAGGCTATCGATATCAACCAGTACAAATAATCGTTGATGGTTTAAGGATTAAAGATTAAAAGAAAAATGGAACAGATTCATGCAATTGGCCGCCGCAAGAGCTCTATCGCTCGCGTATACCTCACAGAGGGTACCGGCAAGATTGTTATCAATAAAGTAGAATTGGATAAATACTTCCCCTCTGCCATCCTGCAATATGTAGTGAAGCAGCCGCTGGCACTCCTCGAAGTTGAAGGCAAGTACGACATCAAGGCTAACCTCAACGGTGGCGGTTTCACCGGACAGAGCCAGGCACTGCGTATGGCCATCGCCCGTGCGCTGGTGATGATTGATGCCGAAGACAAGAAGGCACTGAAGAAGGCTGGATTCCTCACTCGCGACTCTCGTGAGGTTGAGCGTAAGAAGCCGGGACAGCCGAAGGCACGCCGTCACTTCCAGTTCAGCAAGCGTTAATATTGCTGCGCTGCATCGTTTAGTATCTAAACTGGTGAGACTCTTCGGCCCAGAATGGCTCGGGAAGGCTTCTTCTCAGGAAGCCCCCTATGGTCTGTTGGAGATTACTCACCGGCTGATTCTAAAGCAAAATAGAATTTAAAAGAAAGTAAACAACAAAACAAGAAACAACAATGGCAAGAACAAATTTTGACCAACTTCTGGAGGCCGGATGTCATTTCGGACACCTCCGTCGCAAGTGGAACCCCGCTATGGCTCCCTACATCTTCATGGAGCGCAACGGCATCCATATCATTGACCTGCACAAGACTGTAGCTAAAATCGACGAGGCTGCAGACGCACTCAAGCAGATCGCCAAATCAGGAAAGAAAGTCCTTTTCGTCGCTACTAAAAAACAAGCTAAGGAAATCGTTGCAGAGAAAGCTGCATCGGTAAACATGCCTTATGTGATTGAGCGTTGGCCGGGCGGCATGCTCACCAACTTCCCCACCATCCGCAAGGCAGTGAAGAAAATGACGACCATCGACAAACTGATGGAGGACGGAACCTTCTCTAACCTTTCCAAGCGTGAGTTGCTGCAGATCACACGTCAGCGTGCCAAGCTGGAGAAGAACCTCGGTTCTATCGCCGACCTGACCCGTCTGCCCTCAGCCTTGTTCGTGATTGACGTGATGAAGGAGCACATTGCCATCAAGGAAGCCAAACGTCTGGGTATCCCTGTGTTTGCTGTCGTTGATACCAACTCAGATCCGAAGGACATCGACTTCGTTATTCCTGCCAACGATGACGCGAAAGACTCAGTCGACGTTATCCTCACTGCATGCTGCAACGCCATTGCCGAAGGTCTGGAAGAGCGCAAGGCAGAGAAGGCTGACGAGAAAGCTGCCGCTGAGCAGGCTGAAGAGGCTGCCGAGGCAAAGCCGAAGCGTGCCCGCAAGGCCCGCAAGGAAGAGTCCAAGGCAGAAGAAGCTCCCGTAGAGGAGGCTCCGAAGGCTGAGGAAGCTGCTGCTGAGGAAGCTCCGGAAGCTGAAGAAGAAGCACCTGCAGCTGAGTAATCATCGTAACATCGTAAATCATTAACACCGTAAAAAGATTATGGCTATTTCAATAGACGATATCAAAAAGCTTCGTGCGATGACCGGTGCCGGTCTTGCCGATGTGAAGAAGGCTTTGACAGAATCCGAAGGCGACTTCGACCGTGCCAAGGAACTGCTCCGCGAGCGTGGTCTGGCCATTGCCGCTAAGCGTTCCGACCGCGAAACCTCCAATGGTTGCGTACTCACCAAGAAGGTTGACGGCTTTGCTGCCATCATCGCCTTGAAGTGCGAAACCGACTTCGTGGCCAATGGTGCCGACTTCATTGCCCTGACCGACAGCATCCTGACCGCTGCCATCGCAGCCAAGGCCAAGACGCTCGAAGAGGTAAAGGAACTCACACTGGCCGACGGTCAGAAGGTGCAGGATGCTGTTACGCAGCGTTCTGGTATCACGGGTGAGAAGATGGAACTCGACGGTTATCAGGTGCTCGAAGGCGAAAACATCGAGATCTACGACCACATGGGCAAGCACACCCTTGCCACCATGGTACAGACCAACATCGCTGCTGCCGAGGAAGGCCACAAAGTGGCTATGCAGGTAGCTGCCATGAAGCCTGTAGCATTGGATGCCGACAGCGTTTCTCAGGAAATTCTCGACAACGAGTACAAGACCGCTGTGGAGAAAACCAAGCTCGAGCAGTGCCAGAAGGCTGTTGAGGCTGCGCTGAAGAAGGCCGGCTACAACCTCTACATTGCCGAGAACGAAGAGCACTTGGCCGAAGGTATCGCCAAGGGCAACATCACTGAGGCTCAGGCCGACGACATCCGCCGCATCAAGACGGAAGTTGCAGAGGAGAAGGCAAAGAACCTGCCCGCTCAGATGGTTGAGAACATCGCTAAGGGACGCGTTGCCAAGTTCCTGAAGGAGAACTGTCTGGTTGACCAGGAGTTCCAGTTCGGCGACGGCGACAAGGCCACCGTATCTCAGTGGTTGAAGGCTCAGAACGCAGAACTCAAGATTGTAGACTTCAAGCGTTTCACGCTCGCAGCCGAATAAGTCTTGTAAGCATATCGAAAAAATCGCCGGTTCCTTTCGGAGCCGGCGGTTTTTGTTTTTGTCCGTATCTGTTTGATGATGCAGTCCCATGGCAGTTTGGGAGCTTGTAGGCATGGCCTGTTTCCTGCGGCCTTCCTTTTTCCGGATTATCTGACAAATACCTTCCTTGTCTTTCCGTCGTTCCCGACGACGATGTTGAGTCCTTTGGAAAGCGAAGCATGCCTGATTCCCCGCAGGTCGTAGATGTAGCGGATGGCGGCGGATTCCGTTTCGGCCTTTGTGTCCGGCATCCCCAATACGGTGTCGTCGAATCCCTCGATGCCGAGATACTCGTCCACGAGTGCCATGCGTTCATAGATCCACGCTTTGATGCGCCACAGACTGTCTTGATAGCCCATTTGTGCAGCAGGCACGATGCCCGTGGTGGAGGCCGTTGCTTCCCATATCCGGTAGTTATACCTGCACCGGTCGCCTTCTTGATAGGTCACATCCTTGGCGTAGTCGGGTGTTGCAGAAAAGTTTTCCCAGTTATCTATCAGCTTCCAGTTCTTGTTTGCAATGGTCTTTCCGATGCAGTAGCTCTGTGGCCATCGTTCCCATTCCCGTTGATAGTTGTCCGCTCCGATGCGGTTATGCCAGTCCTTGACCAGCTGATAGATGCTTTCAGGATGGAACACCTGTTCCTCTCTCAGTATCCTGTAGCGTTCCTTGATGTCCTCCTGATAGTATTTGTTGACCCAGTAGGCCGGACCGCTGGACGGCACATAAGTGAAACTGCGGCTGGGTTGGCATAGGGTAGGCGGCAAAACAAACCTGCCGGTGAAGAAGTTGCCCATGATTCCGTCCAGATCGTAGGGTGCCACGAACCATTTCTGACCGTCATAGGTGAACCATTGCCAGTTCTTTCCGAAGCCGTCGTAGTTGGATACGACATAGTTGAAGCAGATGTAGTCGATGATGCCGGTCACGTCGAACCGGCTTTCTATGTATGCCCGCAGCTCGGCAGGCTGTGCATGGCTGTTTTCCATGGCCGACAGTTCTGCATGTATACGGCTCAGCGATGCGATACTGTGCTTCACCTGTGCCGTTCTCTCCTTGTCTTCCTTGGTCTCTTGGCTGTCGTTGCCTGCGCTGTATGCCGGTGAGGTCTCGTCGATGAGTTCCTTCGGGTTGTCGCCGTCATAGGGTGAGCCGTCCATGGTGTAGAGGTTCTTGGGATTCTTCACCTCAAACTGTGTCCAGTCTATGTTTCCCATCCATAAGTATTCGTTGTATAGCTTCCCGTCCAGATGCACCTGCTCTGTCGCGGATTTCTTCATGCCCATGTTCTTGCGGTGTTTCTTCAGCTGCCAGGCATAGATGCCGTAGAAACTGCCGTTCAGATAGACGCAGACAGGAAAGCCGTCGGGATAGCATCGTGCCCGTTCGTCGCTCGGTTCCTGTCCGCTCCGCTCCCAGATTCTTCCTTCGTCGGCAAGCATCTGGTCGTAGAGCTGATAGCCTGCGACCCCGATGCCCCGCACATAGTCCGTATAGTAGGCCTTGAGGTGGAATGCGTCCTGTTCCACCCACTCTCCGATGGTGATGTCAGTGGTTTTGTCCCCCTTCCATTCGTCTTCGCAGAAGGTGATGCTGAGGTTTTTCTTGGGGAAGGACATGGTGCTGTCTCCGTGTGGGTGTATGAGGATGCGCTTGGTGAAGGTGTTGCCTTGCTGGTCGTCGAAAGCCATCCAGACCTTCCTGACGTCGGTTTTCTCCGTCGGCAGGTCCTCGATGCCCGTCAGGTTGGCGTAGGCACACACCGGCATCGGGATGGCAATATGCTTCTCTTTGCTCCAGTCAGTTGCGTCGTCGTCGCTGGCCGGTAGCGCTTCCTGTGCCGTTTTCGGTGTGGTGTGGCTTCCTTTAGCTGGTGCTACGGCTGCCAGTGCTGTCAGGCACAGCATGCACGTCATGCGTAAAAACATCATGTTCTGTTATCGTCCAATTATTAAATCCGCTGCAAAGGTACGACAAAAAGCTGTAATAACAAAACGGGCCATGCGGGTTCCCCTCGTCGGGGACTTGGCCGGTGCCTTTCTGTTCTACCCACTTTTGATGATTTCCAGCCTTACTGTTGTAGGATTCATAGGAAAGTCGTACCTTTGCAGAAGATTATTTTCAGTTATTATCAAAAAATATCGTTTAATATGTTCAAACAATGGAGAGGCTTCAAGGGCGTGAAATGGCTCGACGAAGTCAATGTGAGAGAATTTATTCAGAATAACTACACGCCGTACGACGGTGACGAATCGTTCCTTTCCGGACCGACGGAGGCTACCAACATTCTTTGGGGAAAATTGCAGGAACTGCAAAAGGAGGAGCGTGCCAAGGGGGGCGTACTCGATATGGAGACAGAAGTGGTCAGCTCGATGACGGCCTATCCTGCTGCCTACATCAGTGAGGAGACGAAAGACCTGGAAGCCGTTGTCGGCTTGCAGACCGACAAACCCCTGAAGCGTGCCTTCATGCCCTATGGTGGCATCAAGATGGCCGAACAGGCATGTACCACCTACGGCTACCAGCCTTCTGAGAAGTTGCACGAAATCTTTACGAAATACTGCAAGACCCACAACGACGGAGTCTTCGATGTCTATACGCCGGAGATGCGTCAGGTGCGCCACAACCACATCCTGACAGGCCTGCCCGACACTTACGGCCGTGGTCGCATCGTCGGCGACTATCGGCGTGTGGCTCTCTACGGCATCGACTTCCTCATTGCCGAGAAGAAGAAAGACCTGGCTCGTTGCGGCAAACGTTCCATGACAGAAGAAATCATCCGTCAGCGCGAGGAGGTTTCCATGCAGATCAAGGCCCTCTGTGAGATGAAGGAGATGGCTAAGATCTACGGTTTCGACATCTCCGAGCCCGCTGCCAATGCCCGCGAGGCCGTGCAGTGGCTCTATTTCGGCTATCTGGCTGCCATCAAGACGCAGAACGGTGCTGCCATGTCGGTGGGTCGTGTATCCACGTTCCTCGACATCTACATCACCCGCGACTTGGCTGAGGGCACACTGAGCGAGGCGGAGGCCCAGGAACTCATCGACCACCTGGTGATGAAGTTCCGCATGGTGAAGTTTGCACGCATCCCTTCCTACAACCAGCTCTTCAGCGGCGACCCCGTATGGGCCACCCTCGAGGTCGGCGGAATGGGACAGGACGGCCGTTCCATGGTCACCAAGAACTGCTACCGTTTCCTCCACACCCTTGTCAACATGGGACCCGCACCCGAACCCAACCTGACCGTGCTCTACAGCAACCGTCTGCCCGAAAACTTCAAGCGTTTTGCCGCACGCATCTCCGTACAGACCTCGTCCATCCAGTATGAGAACGACGACGTGATGCGGCCCATTTGGGGCGACGACTACAGCATCTGCTGCTGTGTCAGTGCCACCCAGACCGGCAAGGAAATGCAGTTCTTCGGAGCCCGTGCCAATCTGGCCAAGTGTCTGCTCTACGCCATCAACGGCGGCATTGATGCCAAGACGCGCGAGCAGTGCGGACCCGCCTTCCGTCGCATCGAGGGCGACACCGTGGAATGGGACGAGTTCCTGCCCAAGTTCGAGGCCATGATGGACTGGCTGGCCGATGTCTATGTCAATGCGTTGAACCTTATCCACTACATGCACGACAAATACTTCTATGAGGCAGCCGAAATGGCACTCATCGACACCGACGTGCGCCGTACGTTTGCCACGGGCATCGCCGGCTTCTCACATGTGGTCGACTCGCTGTCGGCCATCAAGTATGCCAAGGTGCACATCATCCGCGACGAGAACGGCTTCTCCGTGGACTACAAGACAGAGGGAGACTTCCCCCGTTATGGCAACGACGACGACCGCGCCGACCGTCTGGCAGTGTGGCTGCTGAAGACCTTCCACGACAAAATCAAGAAGTATCGCACCTACCGCAACGCCGAGCCGACGACCTCCATCCTCACCATCACCTCGAATGTGGTCTATGGAAAGTACACCGGCAACCTTCCCGACGGACGGCGCGCAGGAACCCCGCTGGCTCCCGGAGCCAATCCCAGCTACGGAGCTGAGAAAAACGGACTGCTGGCATCGCTCAACTCCGTGGCGAAGATTCCATACGAGTATGCCCTCGACGGCATCTCCAACACGCAGACCATTCATCCGGCGGCACTCGGACACACCGAGGACGAGCAGGTGACGAACCTCGTCAACGTCCTCGACGGCTATTTCGTGCAGGGAGCACACCACCTGAACGTCAATGTCTTCGGCATTGAGAAGCTCAAGGACGCGATGGAGCATCCCGAGAAGCCCGAGTATGCCAACTTCACCATCCGCATCAGCGGCTATGCCGTGAAGTTCATCGACCTCACCCGCGAACAGCAAGAGGACGTCATCGCCCGCACGGAACATAAAGTCCTGTAAAAAAACATACGATTCCCACGATAGCATGATCAAAGGAAAAGTACACTCACTCGAATCCTTCGGCTCTGTCGACGGGCCGGGGATTCGATTTCTTATCTTCCTCAAAGGCTGCCCCATGCGCTGCCGGTTCTGTCACAACCCGGATACCTGGGCCGTGCACGACGGATTTGAGGAACTCTCGGTGGAAGAAATCCTGCGGCGTGCCGAGCGTTTCCGTCCCTACTGGGGGCGGGAAGGAGGTATCACCGTCTCCGGAGGAGAGGCTCTCTTGCAACTGGACTTCCTCACCGAACTCTTCTATCAGGCAAAAAGCCGCGGCATCACCACTTGTCTTGACACCTCGGCACAGCCCTTCACGCGCCGGCAACCTTGGTTCGGACGGTTCGACCGGCTGATGCAGCTCACCGACACCGTGCTCCTCGACATCAAGCATATCGACGACGACCGCCACACCTGGCTCACCGAACACTCCAATATCAACATCCTCGACTGCGCCCGTTACCTCAGCGACACGGGAAAGAAGGTATGGCTGCGCCATGTGCTCATCCCCGGCATCACCGACGACGACGAGGCCCTGCACCGCCTGAACCGTTTCCTGCGCACACTCACCAACCTCCAGCGCATTGACGTGCTGCCATATCACACGCTGGGCATCTACAAATGGCACCAGCTCGGCCTCGACTATTTGCTCGAGGGCGTACCCACACCCACCGAAGCCGACGTGCAGCGGGCTTCGCGCATACTCTCTGAAGGCGTACAACTCCTGTAAAAAATCAGAAATCCAGTCCCCTTTCTAACCCACTGAGCCTCAGTGGGTTATCAATCAGACTTTAGCGGCGAGAATTTTTAAATTAAAAATTCTCAAAAAATAATTTATTAATTCTCAAAAAATAAATTAAAAATTCTCGCGACTGTGGCACTTTCGGAGAACAAGGGAAGCCAAACGACCAAATCATCAACGTCCAAACGACGAATTTCGCGAATTAAACGAAAGGCAGCAAACACCAAAAACAACAAGCCGCCAACGTCCAAACGACGAATTTCGCTACGCTTTCGTGTTTTCACAAAGCGTAGCGAATTGAAGGATTACATGTCGGGCTTCTTCCTCCAAAGCCTCCGTGCTCCTCGGTGTGAGGGGCCGAACCATTACGCGAAAAAGCGGATGAACCATATATCTGTGTGAATCTGTGTCATCTGTGGGCGAATGAGCCTCATCTAAACAACAAAGAAAGCGGAACCGAAGTTCCGCTTTCTTGTTAGTCTTCCCAAGCATTGTATCTCGGGAAGGCGAGGTCAGTTTCTTCCTCTTCCCATTCCTCATCCATCATCGCCTGTTGCTTGGCGTCGATGGGCAGTGTGCCGTCGTCTTCTCCGCCATAGGGGATGCTGGTAGTGTAGAGAACACCCTCCGTGCGGAGGCTTACGATTTCTGTGAACGGTCTGTTATATGTCTTGTTCATGTTCTTTTCTTTTATGTTTCTAAACTGTTTCAGATTTGTACTCTGCCGCGATTACTTCACGACAACCTTCCGGCCGTTGCGGATGTATACGCCTTTCGCGGGCTTGCTGACGCGCGTTCCCTGCAAGGTGTACCATGTCTGGTCTCCGGCTTCCGCCGTGACGGCATGGATGCCGTCGGCTACGTCGGCTGCATCGGTCTCCTCAAGGGTTCCCGGCAGCTCCTCCTCGCCGTAGAAGAACAGCATGACAGCCTTGGCTCCGGTGGGCAGCTCGCTCTCCGGCAGCTGCATGTAGGCCTTGTGTACGGGAATCTCGCGTGGCTGGGTCATCTTGTAGAGCTGTCCGCCCGACACGATGAGGTTCCGGTTGCTTCCCTCCGTGGGCTGCACGAGGCGCGGGTTGACGGTGACCTCCTGCATGAGGTTCTCCGCGGTGTACTTAGCCAGCTCGTCCTCGTGGATCTGGTAGAAGAAGTTGTCCTTGCTCTTTCCGTCGACGGCCTTCAGCACGACTCCCGTATAGGCGGGGATGTAGGTGCCGTCGCCCTGTGCCGCACCCTCGTTGATGCTGTGCATGCGCACGAACCGGATCAGGCCGTCCTGGCCAGTCGCCTCCATGTACTTTCCTGCGGTGAAGGCAATCACGTTGGGCATGTCTTCCTCCGTCTGGCTGGCGTTGTCCTCGGAGAAGTCCGTGTCGAACTCGCGGCTGAAGGTGGCGTAGGTGCCCTTCACCTCGAAGGGGATCTTGTAGTCGATCTGATCCTGGAAGGTGGACAGGGCGGCCTTGTAGGCATCGAGGCGGGACTTCTTCACATAGATCTTCTGGGCAGGCTGGAACTCCTCGTAGCCGGCGGGCAGCTCGAAGTCGATGCTCGAGAGGTAGTTCACGGCATCGTTGCCGATGAAGAAGATGTTCTCGATCTTGCTGGTCTTGGCATTGTTCTGGTCGGTCCAGAAGGCCTTCGCGCCCAGCATGCGGATGTTGTCGAGCATGACCACCTCGGTCACGTCGGCTCCGTCGAAGGCGTAGTCGCCAATCATGTTGACGCTTCTCTCGAGGCCGTCAACGGGCGAGACGACCTTCTTGGGTACGACGTAGGTATAGACCTTGGCCTTGGTGCCGAGCAGTGCCATGGCCTTGTTGGACAGCGGGAAGAAGTCGTCGGTCTCTTCAGCGGCCTCGCTTCCCTCGTGCTTGACGGTGAAGGAGGTCCTGATGCCGGGGGCTCCGCCATGGAAGGCCTGGTAGTAGGGCTCAGCCTGATAGTCTGCCAGTGCGTCTTCACGCACATACAGGGTGATGTTCGGACGCTTGTCGTCTATGCCGGGAGTCTGTCCGTCATCGAAAGACTGCTCATTGAGCGTCTGGTTGATGCCCTCTACGGGGAACATGCCGTCGCAGAGGAAGGCCACGGACTCAAGGTTCTCGCAGAGTCCGAAGGCGCGCTTGCCGATGGAGGTGACGTTCTTGGGGATGATGACGTTGGTCAGCGGGTCGCACATGTAGAAGGCGTAGTCGCCGATGGCCGTCAACGAGGGCGGCAGGAGGGTGATGTCGTCGCTGGCCAGGCCTGCGGGGAAGAGCACGAGCGTCTTCTTGTCCTTGTCGCAGAGCATGTTCTTGACGGTGGAGTAGTATGGATTGGCGGGATCCACCTCGAAGGTGGCGAGGTTGACGCAGCCCTTGAAGGCTCCCGGGGCGATATCCTTGGTGACGGCCGAGAGGCTGACGGAGGTCAGGGCGGTGCAGCCGCGGAAGGCTTCGTAGCCGATGGATTTCACTTTTTCGGGAACCTCAAAGGATTTCAGGGCCGAGCAGCCGGCGAAGGCGCCCGTTCCGATGGTCATGATAGCCGCATCCTCGGCGAAGTTAACCTCCTCGAGCGACGTACAGCCGAGGAAGGCATTGGCGCTAATCGTTACCACGCTGCTGGGCAGGGTGATAGACTTCAGTTTCTCCATGCCTTGGAAGGTACTTGTACTGATAGTTTGGAGATTACAGCTTCCTTCAAAGATAATCTCTTCGATAGGACAGTCCTTAAAGGCACTTCTTCCAAAACTCTCCAATTCTGAGCCGTCGGGAATAATGATTGTCTTTAGGTTCTTACAGTCGTAAAAGCTTTCGTACCCGATGCTCTTTACCGATTTGGGAAGAGTGATGGTGGTAAGATTGTTGGTGCCATAGAAAACAGTGTTGTTAATTGAAGTCAAACTTGATGGTTCCTTGAATTCGATTTCGCTAAACGAAGCTCCTCTGAAGGCTTGAGTCTCAATAGTTGAAACATGTCCGGGAATAGTGATTTTTTCGATATTTGATCCGGCGAAAGCCCTTTGACTGATGGTTGTGACGCTTTCGGGAATGGTGTATTCTGTCATTGTTGGCGGAACAGCGATGATAGTAGTTTTGTCGGTACTATAGATGACCCCGTCGTCGTTCATGGATGCGTATACTGGATTGCCATCTTTCACAATGTACTTTTCTATATTGTTACATAGAATGAATGCACCTTCTAAGGATGTCAAGGTTGGCGGAATCACGATGGTTTTCAGATTGCTTATGGATTGAAAAGCAGTGGGTTCCAAAGTCTCAACATTGCCCAAATCAATTTCTTGTAATTTAATGTTTGCATTAAATGCGAAAGACGAAATTTTCTTTACTTCTTCGGGAACCAGAAAAAGTTTGTCCTTCTTTCCTATAGGATAAAGACACAAGGTTTCCATATCGTTCGTGTATATCACGCCGTCAAGTGAACAATAGGTATTGTTGCCTCCATCTACTTCAAACACTTCTAAGTTTTTGCAGGCGTAGCCGAATGGTGCCCATGCCTGTTGTATGACTGTCACTGATGGCGGAATAATGGCTTTCGTGACGGTTTCGTTTCCTGTGAATGATCCGGGTCGGATTGTTGTTGTGTTTCCGTCTACGGTGAAAGTATTATCCTCAAACGTCTTTTTAAGGGGTACATATACGAGTTCCTGTCTTCCTGCTGTGTAGAGAGTGCCGTCTACGGACTCGAAATGGGTATTTCCGGCAGCAACCGTCACTGATTCTAAACTGGTGCTGGTGACCGATACACCAAAAGGATTGGGATAAATGGTGGTTACAGAAGCAGGAATTTCTATTGTTTTAAGAGCTTTTGCACCAAAGAGGGCGTAGCTTCCGATTGTGGTAAGGGTGTTTGGGAGGGAAATGTTACTGATATCCCCCCCCCATTCGGCTTTGTTAGCAGTTCCGGAAATTTGTGTAATCGTGAAAACTTCGTCGCCGATAGTGACCGTTCCGGGGATGGTTACAGAGCCGGACTTTGTACATCCGATGACGCTGAGTGTTGAATTGCTTCCCGTTGTCAGGACGGTATAGATGAAGCCGTCCTTCGTAAGCCTTTCGCCCACAACCGAAGCACTTGATGACTGCGCCACAATGGATAGGAGCGCAATCATCCATAATTTCTTTAGTTTTTTCATTTTCCTGTTGTTTTATGTTGCTAAATGGTGCAGACACTTGCCCCTTGGTGCGCTGCGAATTAAAGAAAGAGGGTAAGACGTAGGGCACATGTCCGAGGATGTACACGAAACAACAGGGAATCATACAACAATAGAAATGAATAAGCCCTCATGCTGTGGCATGAAAGTCACCATGTCTTCTTGTATGTATTTTGAAATTTCTCAGGTTCCAAGACACAAGAACAGACATAACGTCTCTCGATTATTTCCGCAAAAAGATGAATCCAACCTTTCCGTAAAAAAGTGGAAACTGTCTGCAAATGTACGAAAAAGTAGATAATGGGCAATACTTTTTTGTATTTTTTTGCAAAATCAATCCCGTTTTCCTTCCAAAAAGACATAAAAAGGCCGTTCGCTAATCGTTCACGCGCGTACATTAATATTTATTATTGAAGTTAAAGAAGTTAAGAAGTTAAAGAAGCTAAAGAAGTTAAGCCGGATGTTTTGGAAGCAGAGAGCAGGCGAAAAGAAGTATTGGCTTAACTACTGTCCGAAGGACGAGCGTAGCGATAATTACTTTAACTCCTTAACTACACAAATATTGTAACTACACAAATATTGAGAACATCCGAAACTTGAATTTATTATATGCCCCGGTGCAAGACGGTTCTGTAGCTTGTGGTATGGCATGACGTGTAACGGGAGGCTCCTTCTTTCCCTTTTTAAGGGGTGATGGGTTGATATTACATATTTTTTTGTACTTTTGCAACTGTATAAATCATAGGAAAGGGCAGAACAATGAAGATCTTTGCGGTGGGCATGAACTATGCCGAACACAATAAAGAGCTGAATAATACGTTATTGATAACAGAGAAGTATGAACGGAAAACGGAAGAACCGGTCATCTTTACAAAGGCCGACTCGGCGCTGCTGAAGGACGGAAAGCCGTTCTTCGTACCCGATTTCATGGGGCGTATCGACTATGAGACGGAGGTGGTGGTGCGTATCTGCCGGTTGGGGAAGGCCATTCCCGAACGCTTTGCCCATCGCTACTACGATGCGGTGACCGTGGGGGTGGACTTTACGGCGCGAGATGTGCAGCGTCAGGCCAAGGATCTGGGTCGTCCGTGGACCATTGCCAAGGGCTTCGACGGTTCGGCAGCCATCGGCGAGTGGGTCAGTGTGGACACGTTTCGCGACATTCAGGCACTTCATTTCAGTCTGGACATCAACGGCCGGACGGTGCAGGAAGGTTGTACGAGCGACATGCTCTACCGCGTGGATGAACTGATAGCCTACATCAGCCGCTTCTTCACCTTGAAGACGGGCGACCTTCTCTATACGGGTACGCCTGTAGGGGTGGGTCCCGTACATATCAACGACCACCTGACGGGCTATCTGGAAGACCGGAAGGTGCTGGAATTTAATTGCAAATGAGAAAAGACACGCAACGGAATAGAGACCGACGGGCGGATGCTTTCATGCAGCTATGGGTGGGAAGGATGATGCTTTTCTGCCTGCTGATGCTGGGTGTGGTGCCTGCCGCGGCCCAGCGGTTTTTCAACCTGACGGCCGACGAGGTGCGGATAGACAGTATGCTGCCGCGATTCTCCTATGCCTTCCCTGTGGGTGAGCATTATGCAGACTCGGTCTATGAGGTGGAAATCAAGTACCCGGAGTTCATCGACATGTCGAAAACCGACTTGCAACGCTATCGCCGCATCACGGATGCGTCGCTGCCGGAACTGCCCGAAGTGGAGCATCGGCTGGTGGTGGAGCGGAAGCGGGGCAAGCTGGAGGTGTCGTTTGTTCCGCTGGTGAAGCGCAACGGCCGTGAACAGCTGCTGGTGAGCTTCATGCTTGACGTGAAGGCAAAGCCTGCGAAACGCTCCGTACGCAAGGCCAACATGCAGAAAGCCGCAGCTGCATCGTCGCGTTATGCCAGCCACTCGGTATTGGCTACTGGCAAGTGGGCAAAGATACGCATTCCGGAGACAGGAGTCTATCAGCTCACGTCGGCACTCCTTCAGCAGGCGGGCTTTTCGAACCCGGATCGGGTGAAGGTCTATGGCTATGGAGGCCGGCTGCAGAACGAAGAACTGGTGGGTGAGGAACTGGCGGCACTGGATGACCTTCAGGAAGTGCCTACCTGTACGGTGAATGGGCGTCGGCTGTTCTACGGCTACGGTCCGGTGAGCTGGAGCGACGCACAGGCGAGCCGCCGCATACGCAATCCGTACTCCACTCACGGCTACTACCTGCTCACCGAGAGCGAGGGCGAGCCGTTGCGGGTGGACAGTGCGGCCTTCGTGGGTGGCTTCTATCCCTCGCCCGACGATTACCACACGCTCCATGAGGTGGACAATTTTGCCTGGTTCAACGGCGGGCGTAACCTCTGTGAGAACAGTCCCGTGGCACTTGGCGCGTCGAAAGACTATGTCCTCGCCAACGACACGAAGTCGACGAAAGGACAGCTGTCGGTGTGTATCACCTCTGGCGAGGCCAGCACGGTCGCCATCCTGCTCAACGGCAAGGACGTGGGGACGGTGTCCACGACGATAGGACGCTATGAACAAGGGGCGGAAGCTGCGTTGACGGTAGACGTGGACGGCTTGTCGGCTTCGAATACGGTGACCATCAAGACGACGGCGGGCGGTCCGGTGCGCCTGGACTATATCTCCCTGGCCTATGAGCAGCCCCGTAGCGAGCCCCGGTTGTCGGCTGGAACCTTCCCGCAGCCGGAATATCTCTATGGCATTATGAATCAGGATCGCCATGCCGACGGCCCCGCCGACCTGGTGATTATCATACCGACGAGCCAGCATCTGCTGACGCAGGCCCAACGGCTGGCCGACTTCCATGCCTCACACGACGGCCTGCGGGTGAACATCGTGCCTGCCGATGAACTCTACAACGAGTTTTCCAGTGGCACGCCCGATGCCAATGCCTACCGTCGCTATATGAAGATGCTCTATGACCGGGCTGCCGACGAGAAAGACCTGCCCAAGTCGCTGCTGCTGTTTGGCGACTGTGTGTGGGACAACCGGATGTTGACCGCCGACTGTTCGGGCTTTGATCCGGATCACTTCCTGCTGGCCTTCGAGAGTGAGAATTCCTTTAGCGAGACCCATTGCTATGTGGACGACGGCTTTTTCGGACTCCTCGACGACGGCGAAGGACTCAATCCGATGCAGCAGGACAAACTCGACATCGGCGTGGGACGGTTTCCCGTGGTGTCGGAATATGATGCCAAAACGATGGTCGACAAGGTCATTGCCTATGAAACGAATGCCAATGCCGGCGACTGGCAGAATATCATCATGTTCATGGGCGACGACGGTAACGAAAACCTGCACATGCGAGACGTGAACCAGACCGCAGAGACCATTTCAGACCTCTATCCCGGCTACATGATCAAGAAGGTGATGTGGGATGCCTATACCCGTGAGACCTCGTCGACGGGCAACAGCTATCCTGAGGTGGTACGATTGGTAAAGCAGCAGCAACAGGCTGGTGCACTGATTATGGACTATGCCGGACACGGACGTGCAGACATGATCTCGCACGAGGGCGTGTTGCACAGCTCGGATTTCCGCGGGTTTGTCAATGCCAACCTGCCGTTGTGGGTGACGGCTTCGTGCGACATTATGCCCTTCGACTCGCCCCGCGAGACCATCGGTGAGGTGGCGTTGCTGAACCGGCGTGGCGGTGCCGTGGCCTTCTATGGTACCACCCGCACCGTGTATGCCAATGAGAACAAGTATCTGAACACGGCTTTCCTGAAGCATGTGCTGTCGTTTGACGGCGGAAAGCCCATCACCTTGGGCGAGGCACAACGACGGGCAAAGAACGAAATGATTACGTCCCGTCAGGACCTGAGCCAGAACAAACTGCAATACTCCCTGCTTGGCGACCCAGCCATGGCGTTGAACCTGCCGACTTTGCAGACAGTTGTCGACGAAATCAACGGCATACCGGTGCGGTCGGCCGACGGAACGGCTGTGGATGCAGCATCCATGTCGCAGTTGAAGGCCGGCTCGGTGGTCAAGGTGAAAGGACACATTGAACGAAACGGCGCATTGGCGAAGTCTTTCCAAGGACAGATGACGGCGACGGTGCGTGATACGCGCGAGCTGATCGTATGCAAACTCAACGATACGAGTGAAGCCAGTACGGCGTTCCAGTTCTACGACCGCCCGAAGGTGCTTTTCAACGGTACCGACAACGTACAGGACGGAGTCTTTGAGTTCTCCTTCTCCGTGCCGTTGGACATCAACTACGAGGACGGAACAGGATTGATGAACATCCATGCGGTCAATGAGGACCATACCTTGGCAGCCCACGGAGCGGAGGATGGCTTCTACATCAACGGCTCGGAGGCCGTGCAGAACGACCAGATAGGCCCGTCGGTCTATTGTTATCTCAACACACCGTCGTTTACGGACGGGGGCAACGTGAACAGTACGCCCTACTTCGTGGCCAACATCACCGACAAGGACGGCATCAACGCCACAGGCAACGGCATAGGCCATGACCTGGAACTCATCATCGACGGCGAAATGGCGAAGACCTACAACCTGAACTGCAACTTCTCTTACGATTTCGGTACCTATACCAGTGGTTCCACCTATTATTATATACCTGAGCTGGAGCCGGGCGCCCATCAGCTGAAGTTCCGGGCATGGGACATTCTGAACAATTCGAGCACCACCGTGCTCAATTTCAATGTTGTCAAAGGGCTACAACCCGATATTGTCGACATCAGCTGTACCAACAATCCGGCTACGACCAACACCACTTTCATCGTCACCCACAACTTTACGGGGGCTGACGTGAACGTGGAACTCTCCATCTTCGACATGAGCGGACGCGAGTTGTGGAGGCACGAGGAGAGTGGTGCATCGGTAGGAAGCACCTTCACCGTAGACTGGAACCTTACCGTCGACGGCGGAGCGCGGTTGCAGACTGGTGTCTATCTCTATCGCGTCAGGCTCAGCAGCGACGGCAGCAGCAAAGCCTCGAAGGCCAAGAAACTCGTCGTCATTGACCGGTAAACGCAGCTGAAAGGTTAAAAACAAGCCAATCCGTTGGCAGGTGATATAATAAAAACGGCCTGTCGGCGTTATATTAAGGACAATTTATCCAACGAATATGAAGCAGAACAAACATAGACAGACAGGAACGGCACGACGGACGGCCATGCTCTTCGTCCTTCTCGCTGCCTTCCCCATCCTCGCCTCGGCGCAGGACAAGACCGATATGTTCAATCCCGTCAATACGTCGGTGACCTCACAAAGCATCGCTCCAGATGCCAGAGCCGGCGGTATGGGCGACGTGGGAGCCGCTACCGATCCCGATGTGAACTCGCAGTATTGGAATCCGGCCAAATATCCGTTTACCATCAGCCGCGCCGGCGTGGCACTGAACTATACACCATGGCTCCGGCAGCTGGTCAACGACATGGACCTGGCCTATCTGGCAGGCTACTACCGCATCGGTGACTACTCGGCTGTCAGTGGTTCCTTGCGCTACTTCTCCTTGGGTGAGGTGATGACCAACTACTCTGAAACCGCTGGAGAAGCCTCCAGTGCCGCCACCATCAACCCTTACGAGATGTCGCTGGACGTGGCCTACTCGCTGATGCTCTCCGAACACTTCTCACTCGGAGCTGCCGTGCGATGGATCTATTCCGACCTTACCTATGATTTCACCGACGATACGTCGCCAGGCTCAGCCTTTGCGGCCGACATCTCCTGCTACTATCAGAACTATCTGAACATTGGTTCACGCGAATGTCAGCTTGGACTGGGTCTGAATATCTCCAACATCGGTTCGAAAATTTCCTTTGGCGGCGACGACAACTCGGAGTTTATCCCCACCAACATGCGACTGGGACTCTCCCTGATGGTTCCCATCGACGAATACAACCGCTTCACCATCGCCGCAGATGCCAACAAACTGCTTGTGCCTACCTATCCCAAGCAGAACGAAGGCGAAACCACCGAGGACTATCAGGAGCGCGTTCAGAAGGACTACTACGATGTTTCCTCCATCTCCGGTATCTTCAAGAGCTTCAACGATGCACCCAACGGCATGAAGGAGGAGTTGCAGGAAATCCAGTGGAGCGTCGGAGCGGAATACGTCTACCACGACCAGTTTAGCGTGCGTGCCGGTTATCACCATGAAGCAGAGAACAAAGGCAACCGCAAATACTTCACCGTGGGAGCTGGTTTCCGCATGAGCGTCTTCTCGCTCGATGCCGGTTATGTAATCGCTACGGCCAAGAGCAACCCGCTTGACCAAACGTTGCGCTTCACGCTCGGCTTCGATATGGACGGTATCAAGGATTTGTTTAAGAGGAGGTAAATATCTATGGGAAACTTCCGAATAGGTTTCGGCTACGATGTGCACCAGTTAGCCGAAGACCGTGACCTGTGGTTGGGAGGAATCAAGGTTCCCCACACCCTCGGATTGTTGGGACACAGCGATGCCGACGTGCTCATCCATGCCATCAGCGATGCACTCCTCGGTGCCGCCAACATGCGCGACATAGGCTATCACTTCCCCGATACCTCCGAGGCGACGCTCGACATGGACAGCAAAATCATTCTGCGCGAAGTCATCCGCCTGTTGGATGAGAAAGGATACCGCCTTGGCAACATCGACGCAACCATCTGTGCTGAACGGCCCAAACTCAATCCCCACATCCCCGCGATGCAGCAGTGCCTGGCCGAAGTCATGGGCTGCGACGAAGAAGCCATCTCCATCAAGGCCACCACGACCGAACGCCTCGGCTTCACAGGCCGGCAGGAAGGCATCAGTGCCTATGCCGTGGCTTTGATAGAGAGAAGGTAAGATACAAAGTGGGCAGAAAGTGAAGCCATCAAGCTGAGTTCTATAGTTTTTAAAAAGTTTCTATCCAAGAAAAAATAAACTTTTCAACACCAAAGGAGATGGTTAAGATGGATTTTTACTAATTCTTCACTTGCTTCTGGAATCCGTGCATTCTCCTTTGTCTATCCTGTTGACGAACTGAAACGGGGTGAGAGGCTACGATAGTGTCATAGCCGCAGTCTTACCAGCTGGACTGGTTTGCAAGCCGTTGTTCCCGCAATTTTTTCAATCTCCTCAAGGATTCCTTGCGCGAAAGCGGATGCGCTTTCCAATATTCCACCTTTGCCTTCATCTCGGCATTCGTTTTCTTGTGATAGTCGTTCAGTATAATCTCCATTCATTGACTGTTTATTAGTTCTTGGTGCAAAGTTAGTTTTTTTCTGATAATCAAAACATTTCAGACTTTTAAATCCTATAGCTGAATTTTTTGGTTCATCCGACATTTCGAGTGATACGGCAGTCGTGTAGAGCGTAGAGC
>CAMHEA010000024.1 GCA_946184025.1 uncultured Prevotella sp. | reverse complement strand
TTATTAATTCTGAAAAAATAAATTAAAAATTCTCAATTAATAAATTAAAAATTCTAACGGCTGAAGCCGTTTTGTCAACTCGCTGAGCCTCAGGCGGTTACAAGATGAGGCTGGAAGGCCGCACCGCCCACTTGTGGAACGCATCTCGGTGAGCCGTCTCACTCGGCGGTTACACCTTATTTACTTATGCGCGCGCGTAGGCAGCAAGTCGTCAGACGGGCTTTTGTCTTCAGATGGAAAACTGTCGGGAGGTTTCTTGCGGCTCTTCAATAATCGGTTGTGATGCGGAAGAGACGCAAAAAAATAGGATTTTCTTTTGTCTTTTCCCCGTTTATTCGTAACTTTGCAGCCCGTATGAGCACTTTGGAACCTTTTAAGATTGACTTGAAGGGGTTGGATGACGGGCTTACGAAGTTCGCATTCAGCTTGGACAGGGCTTTCTTCGAGGCCGTGGAAGCTCAGGATGTGAGCGACGGAGACGTGCAAGTGGCGTTGGATGTGCAACGCACGGGCAGTGTCTTTACGCTCGATTTCCATGTAGAAGGCACCGTGGTCGTAGCGTGCGACCTGTGTCTGGACGACATGGAGTTGCCGATAGCGGGTGACTACCGTCTGTCGGCTAAGTTCGGAGAGGAAAATGCAGAAGACGATGACCTCATTACCGTTGCCGAGAGTGAAGGAATCCTCGACACGGCGTGGCTCGTCTATGAGCAGGTTGCGCTCGCCATACCCATCAAGCACGTTCATGCACCTGGAAAATGCAACGTTGCGATGACCCGAAAGTTCGAAGAACTGTCAGCTGCCCGAAGCAGTGATGAAGGCGAAACGGCCATGGATCCGCGCTGGAGCGCGCTCCTCAATCTCAAAAAAGAATAGTAACGTAAAAAGATTTAAAAACATTCAAAATTATGGCACATCCTAAAAGAAGACAGTCGAAGACTCGTACGCGTAAAAGAAGAACTCACGATGGCGCAGTAGCTCCCACGCTGGCTGTATGCCCGAACTGCGGTGCTTACTACGTTTACCACACCGTATGCCCCACTTGCGGCTACTATCGTGGCAAAGTGGCTATCGTTAAGGCTGACGTCGTAGAGTAATGGAGAAAATCAATGCGATAATCACCGGCGTAGGAGGCTACGTCCCCGACTATGTGCTCAACAACGAGGAGCTGTCGAGGATGGTAGACACCTCCGACGAGTGGATTATGGCTCGTGTGGGGATTAAGGAGCGCCACATCCTCACCGAAGAAGGACTCGGAACCAGCTATATGGCGCGCAAGGCGGCCAAGCAGCTGATGCAGAAAACGGGTGCCGATCCCGACAGCATTGATGCACTCATCGTCTGTACGACGACTCCTGACTATAAATTTCCTTCTACGGCAAGCGTCGTCGTGGGAAAGTTGGGCTTGAAGAACTGCTTCGCGTTCGACCTTGAGGCTGCATGTTGCGGTTTCCTGTACTCCCTCGACGTGGCTGCGTCGATGATTCAGAGTGGAAGATACAAGCGGATCATCGTCATCGGAGCCGACAAGATGTCGTCGCTCGTTGACTATACCGACCGGCAGACCTGCGTCCTCTTCGGCGACGGAGCCGGAGCGGTGCTCCTCGAAGCCACGACGGAGGCGAACGTAGGTGTTCAGAACTCTTTCCTCCGTACAGATGGAAAGGGACTGCCCTTCCTTCACATGAAAGCAGGCGGCTCTGTATGTCCGGCCAGCCGTTTTACGGTGGACCATCGGCTGCACTACCTCTATCAGGAGGGGCGTGCCGTGTTCCGTTTCGCCGTTACGGCGATGAGCGACGACGTGCTCACCATTCTGGACAAGAATGGAATGAAGGCTGAAGACGTGCAGTGGGTGATTCCCCATGAAGCTAATATGCGCATCATTGAGGCCGTTGCCAAACGCGCGGAACTTCCGCTCGACAAGGTGGTCATCAATATTGACCGCTATGGCAACACCAGTGCCGCGACGATTCCGTTGGCTCTGTGGGATCACGAAAGGAACCTCAAGAAGGGAGACAACATCATCTTCACGGCGTTTGGAGCCGGATTCGTACACGGCGCATCCTACTACAGGTGGGCCTACGACGGTTCGAAGACAGGAAAGTAAGGCAAATACCCTCGGAAAGAAGAAGACAGGGAGGCAAGGAGTACAAGACGCATGCAGTCGTGACAGTTTTTTCAAGTTGCCAGGCTACCGTCTTGAACTCCCTGACTTCCTGATTTCTTTTACAAGGTAAATCTCAGGCAACAATACAACAGAGCTTATATGCATAAAGCAGGATTCGTAAATATCGTAGGAAACCCGAACGTCGGCAAGTCCACGCTGATGAACCAGCTTGTGGGCGAGCGTATCAGCATCGCCACGTTCAAGGCGCAGACCACCCGCCACCGCATCATGGGCATCGTCAACACGGACGATATGCAGATCGTCTTCAGCGACACGCCGGGCGTGCTGAAGCCCAACTACAAGATGCAGGAGCTGATGCTGGCCTTCTCGGAGAGTGCCTTGGCCGATGCCGACGTGTTGCTCTATGTCACGGACGTGGTCGAAGATCCTGAGAAGAATGCGGATTTCCTGGCGAAAGTGCGCAAGATGAAGATTCCCGTGCTATTGCTCATCAACAAGATCGACCTGAGCGACAACGAGAAACTTGGCGACATCGTGGAGAAATGGCATGCCCTGTTGCCCGATGCCGAGATCCTTCCCATCTCAGCCAAGAACAAATTCGGGACGGAAATCCTGCTGAAGCGCATCCAGGAACTGTTGCCCGACTCGCCGCCATACTTCGACAAGGACCAGCTGACCGACAAACCGGCTCGCTTCTTCGTCAGTGAGATTATCCGCGAGAAGATCCTGCTCTTCTACGACAAGGAGATTCCCTACAGTGTGGAGGTCAGCGTAGAAAGCTTTAAGGAAACGGAGAAGAACATCCATATCCGTGCGGTCATCTATGTGGAGCGCGATTCGCAGAAAGGAATCATCATCGGCCATCAGGGATATGCCCTGAAGAAAGTCGGAACGGAAAGCCGCAAGTCCTTGGAACGCTTCTTCGGAAAGCCCATTTTCTTGGAAACCTATGTCAAGGTGGACAAGGACTGGCGTTCTTCGCAGAAGGAATTGAGAATGTTTGGTTATGCCCCGGAATAGGGAATGAATACACGCATCAATTAAAAACAACACTATGGGTAATTTAGTAGCCATCGTCGGACGGCCGAATGTGGGCAAGTCCACCTTGTTTAACAGACTGACGCAGTCGCGGAAGGCCATCGTCAGCGATACTGCCGGAACGACGCGCGACCGCCAGTACGGCAAATGCAGCTGGAGCGGACGCGAGTTCTCCGTTGTAGACACTGGCGGATGGGTCGTGAAATCGGACGACATCTTCGAGGATGCCATCCGGAAACAGGTCGTAGTGGCTACGGAGGAGGCCGACCTCGTACTGTTTGTCGTCGATGTGGAGACCGGTCTGACCGACTGGGACGAAGATGTAGCCTTGATTTTGCGTCGTACGAAGCTGCCCGTTATCCTCGTTGCCAACAAGGTGGACAACAGTTCTGAATACTATCAGGCCTCCGAGTTCTACAAGCTGGGCTTGGGCGACCCGCAGTGCATCTCCGCCGCTACGGGAGGCGGTACCGGCGACCTGCTCGATCTGATCCTGACGAAGCTCAACACCGACGTAGAAGAGGATGTAGAGGACGACATTCCCCGCTTCGCCGTCGTTGGAAGACCCAATGCCGGCAAGTCCAGCCTCATCAATGCGCTCATCGGTGAGGACCGTAACATCGTCACCGACATTGCCGGAACGACGCGCGACAGCATCTATACCCGCTATGACAAGTTTGGTTTCGACTTCTATCTCGTTGACACCGCAGGCATCCGCCGCAAGAACAAGGTCACCGAAGACCTTGAGTTTTACTCCGTCATGCGTTCCATCCGCTCCATTGAGAATTCCGATGTATGCATCTTGATGATTGATGCCACTCGCGGCATCGAGGCGCAGGACATGAACATCTTCCAGCTGATACAGAAAAACAACAAGTCGCTGGTCGTTGTGGTCAACAAATGGGACTTGGTGGAAGACAAGACGCAGAAGGTTATCGACACCTTCGAGGCCGCCATCCGCAACCGTATGGCTCCGTTCGTCGACTTCCCCATCATCTTCAGTTCCGCCGTGACCAAGCAACGCATCTTCAAGATCCTTGAAACAGCTAAACAAGTCTACCAGAACAGGAAGGTGCGCATCGGTACGACGAAGCTCAACGAAGTGCTGCTGCCCCTCATCGAAGCTTTCCCGCCACCCAGCATCAAGGGCAAGTACATCAAGATCAAGTATGTTGCGCAGATTCCCAACACGCAGATTCCGTCGTTTGTGTTCTATGCCAACCTTCCGCAATATGTGAAGGAGCCCTACAAGCGATTCCTTGAGAACAAGATTCGCGAACACTGGAGCCTTCACGGCTGCCCCATCAACGTCTTTATCCGTCAGAAGTAAGATGTCCCCACGGCGTATGCACCTGTTGAAAGGCTGTCTCCTGTCTTCTGTATTTTGTCTCCTGTCTTCGTGCCATCAAGCCGACGACGTGGAAGTGGCAGCCCAGTCGGCCAAAGTCTATTATGACTATCTGCTGCAAGGGCAGTACGATGACTATGTGGCCGGGCTCCACCAGCCTGACAGCATCCCTGCGGGCTATCGTTCGCAGTTGGTCGCCAATGCCAAGATGTTCATGCAGCAGCAGCGTCGCGAGCACCGAGGCATCAAGGCTGTGCGTGTCAGCCACGCCACCGCCGATGCCGCCGCACGCACCGCCGAAGTCTTTCTCGTCCTTGAATACGGCGACGGCGGAGCCGAGCAAGTGTTAGTTCCCATGGTCAGGGAAGGCTCCGTCTGGTACCTGCGTTGAAGACTTCGAGGGAGAAAGAGCCCCGTTGTCCCGATGCCCAAGGGCTACCGCCTACGCCAAAGGGTGGAAGGAGCACATGAAAACGCCTGTCTCCAGTTCTCCTAATTCCTTACTCCAATACTCTTCACCCTTCGTTCGAAGTCGTCGCGATTGCCGGCGGCTTTATTTTTGATGCGTGCCCGATACGAATAGATAGAGTTTGGCGAATAGTGCAGGAACTCCGCGATGCGCGAACTCTCGTCGATGCCCAGTCGGATGAGTGCAAAGATGCGCAGATCGGTGGTCAGACGGTTCTCGCCGGGCGGCACCATGCGGGCATCGGGGCGCAGCAGCGCATTGAAATCCTCCACGAACGTGGGAAACAAGTGTAGGAAAACCGCATCGAAATGGTCGAACAACTCCTTCAGTTCGTCATGTTTCAGCTGTTCCGACGAAGTCATCCGCAACAGCTGCTCCGTCTGGTTGGCCTTCAGTTTGCGGTTCACCTTGATTCTGTAGTTATCCAGTTTGTCCACATATCCGGCGCACAAACTGAGGAATTTTCCGATATATTCGTCTTTGATTTGGTTCGTTTCCGACAGCTGGCCGTTCAGTGCCGACAGTTCCCCGTTCAGTTTCGTCAGCAATCGGTTGAGCACCGCCAGCTGTCGACGCTTCCGCACCACATAGACCAGCACCGCCAGCATCACCAGCAAAAGTGCAGCCACGGCCATGACGGCCGCCATGAGCGAACGGTTCGACTTCACCAGCCGCTGTTTGTAGGTGCCGTTGATGGCCGACAGTACCGGCGACACCTGCCAGCTGCGTGTCCGTGCCCCGAACTGTGTGTTGAAGTTCCATGACGATTCGATGTATCTGTGAGCCCGTTTCAGGTCCCCCTCCCTGCTCAGCAGTTCCGCCAGCTTCCATAGTGAGGCCTGATCCATGGTGGCCAGCCGTATGTCTGTCAGTGCCGACAGCCCCAGCCAGTATTTGTAGGCCACCGAGTCGCCCAGCTGCCGATGCAGTCCGGCGCGGTGGAAGGCCATCAGCGCATAGTCTGCCGTCCCCTCTTTGGCATGGTTTCTCCATTGGTTGCAGTATTCCATGGCTTCCCGATAGCGTTTCTCGTTTTGCAGTCTGACCACCTGTTTGCGTAGGAACAGCGATGAGTGTGGGTCTGCCTCATGCAGGATGATATTGCGCAGACTATCCACGCGATGGAAGTAGCGGTTGCGCAGGTGCCTGTCTTTCGATGCCGCGGCAATGTCGCCGTAGAACTGGCTACATGCGGCCAGGTAGGCTTCGTGCAGCTTTCTGTCGCCGGTGGGCATCGTCTGTTCTGCCATCTGGAAGTATTCGCCCGCTTCAACATAGTAGCCCGCCTTGGCATACTGGCTTCCCAGCCGGATGTAGCTTTCCGTTGTCCAGTCTTTTCTGCCCGATGTTTCGGCCAGGGTGCGTGCCTCTTCGGCATAGACGATGGCCGAATCGTTCTGGTAGGAAGCATAGACTTCCCACAGCTTTCCGTCCGTCAGGTAACGTTCGTTGTCGTTACCGGCTTTCTCCCGTTGTCGTTTCAGTCGGTTGATGAGTTGTTCCTTCTTGTCGGCATAGGCCGGTGCCAGTTCCAAAGCCTTGTCGATAGCTGCCAGCAGGCTGTCCGTCTGTCGTTGTGTGTAGTGTTCTTGTGCCCATGTGCAGGTTGCCAGCATCAGGAAGGTTCCGATCAGTATTTCTTTCATGCGTCAGTCGTTCTTTGTTCCGCTTGCAAATATACCGATTTTTTCTGAATGTGGCGTGTTTCCGATGCCTTAAAAACATGCTATTTCCGTGTCTTTTCTGGCAGAATCTGGCTCCCTTTTCTCCCGTTTGTATTGCACTCGTTCTCCGAAAGTGCCATAGTCGCGAGAATTTTTAATTTATTAATTCTCAATTTTTAATTTAAAAATTCTCAAAAAAATAAATTAAAAATTCTCGTCGCTGAGGCTTGTTTGCTAACCCGTTGAGTCTCAGTGGGTTAGCGGGTGAGGCGGAAACGCTGGAAAAATAGAAGGGGAAAAGGGCGGACTTCGGTTTTGCAACCGGCTCTTTTCCAATTCATCCGCAGTTTTTTGCGTAATGGTTCCTATGTCAGTCAGCAATAGGGGTGTGATGAATCACGGCTGCCATGCTCCCAAAAGGGCATGCGGCATGGCGGAAAAGGAGCTGTCTGGGTGTTGAAATCATCCATATTGATGCGCGATTCGTCCATATTCAGGAAGTATCTATTGGTGATGTAAATGCTTGATTATCAGTGAATGTGCTTTTCTGGAAACCTGAAAACGTCCATATTTTGGCCTTGACAAGTGGGGGGGTGCTTCAGTTTCTTGTTAATTTTGCAACAGAAAAAGAATGATCACATTTTAAAAATCTATCAACCTATGCAAAAGAACAACTCTCATTGTTTGAAACGGCTACGCGGAATCAGCAAGTTCGCGTGTGCCTTCATGGTTTTTGCGGCCATGACCATGGCGGGCTACGCGCAGGATGTGGCCCAGACACTCTACATTGATTTCGGTGCCAACGACTCAGGCAACCGTGGCATGCTCACCACGGGAGCCGATGCAAACGGCCACTATTGGTCGAATGTGCATAGCGTGGGCGTGGACGATGCCAACAAATACATCTTCCCCGGCACTGTTTTCGACTTGGTCAACGATGCCGACCAGCTCACGGGCTATCAGCTGTTGGTCAACGTGCGGCTTTCTACCAACGGGAAGAGCGGTGGCGGTGGCCTCCTTGCACCCAGTGCCGACCTCCTTGGCGACCTGGCTGTGGCTTCAGCCACGGAAGACTATGCTTTTCCCGAGACTCATCAGGATTATGTCTATGTGACGTTCCGCCATCTCGACAAGACCAAGGCCTATCGTTTCAGTGCCTTCGGCAGCCGTACCAGCACGTCCGACCGCACTGCCACCTTCGTCGTTCAGGGCGAGAACGGCTGGCAGGGCGACCACCAGATGTCCGGCGCGGGGCTTGGCACCGACGGCACCAATGCCAACAACAGCACCATCTGTGTGAGCGACGCCGTCTTTCCCGACCGTGACGGCAACATCACCTTTACCATTGTGAAGCACGACAAGGGCGGATACGTCCATCTCAATGCCATGAAGGTGGAGGAACTGAGCGGCCTGACACGTCCGAATGCCTCCCTCTCGCAGGTGCAGAAGTTTCTGATAGACTTCGGTGAGAACAACAGCAGCACCCGCGGAAGCAAGACCGAAGGTGCTGATGGCAACGGCAACTATTGGAACAACGTGTTCTGCCAGAGCGGCAACGTCATTGCCGAGGGCAGCGAGTATGCGCTTGTCAACAGCGGCAACCAGGCTGCGGGCGTGACGGCCGTTGTCGGCGGCGGACTGAAGACCAACGGCAAGAGCGGTGGCGGCGGTTTCACCACACCTTCGGCCGACTGGCTGGGCGAACTGGCTGTTTCGTCAGCGACGGAAGACTATATGTTTATCGAGGGAAGCACCGGCAGCACACAGGTGGCCTTCTCCGGCCTGAATCCGAACCACTGCTACAAGTTCTATGTGTTCGGAAGCCGCAACACCGGCACCGACCGCGACTACTATATCACCGTCAGCGGCCAGCGCGACTGGCAGTCGCTGCACATCACGTCGGGCAGCAGCATCGGCGGACAAGGTGTCAACGGCAACACGATGAACGTCAGCGTGAGCGACTATATTTATCCCGACAAGGATGGCAACATCCTTTTCACGATGACGATGAACCACAGCATGGCGCATATCAACCTGATGAAGATCGAGGAATATGCCGGAGGGTTGCGTCCGGGAGACCCCCTGGCACTGAAAAACCTGTCGATCAGCGGCTCAGCGGTAGAGAATGGCTCGGCACCTTTCGCCGAGTTGCGTCCGCAGGGATTGTCAACCGGCCTCTATGAGACCTATGTGGAATTGCAGCCGGGAACCTATACACTCACCGGCGAGACTACCGACGGCATCGCCGTGATGCTCGGCCGTGGCGAGGGTAACAGCCTTTCGGCCGATGGTGCGGCCATTGCCGTGGCTGAGAAGTGTGTGGCTCGTGTGAAATTCGATGCCAAGGACCTGACCTATAGTGTCACCCCCGTGGAACTGGTGTTGAAGGGAGAGGTGGTGCCTGATGGTACTAAGCTCGCTTACGAAGGCGATGGTGTGTGGCATTCTACCGTCACCTTGGACAAGAATACGACGAAGTTGTTTGTAGACCGTGTGTTCTACTTCACGCTGAACGGCAGCGACGCGCTTGCCATCAAGCGCATTCCGGGTTCAACCAACCAACTGGGCATGGCTTCGGAGGGCTATGCCGTGGAGAACCTGCGGCAGAACGGCGGCACGTTCGACATTACCGTGGACCTGCGCAACCGCACGTTCGGCTTCTCGGCTCCCATCGACGAGAACCGTATCAGTGTCTTCGGCTCGTCGGTGTCCAACGGTCAGGGTGCGTCTTCGAATCACGGCTATGCCTATATGTACGGTCAGAATTTGCAGAAACGTTATGACGAGGGCACGGGCACGGCTCCGTTCTACGTCTCCAGCGTGGCCATCAACGGCAACAGCACGCCCAGTCTGCTGGGCAGGTATGACGACCTGACGCGCGACTTTGGCCGCTATGTGGTCTTCGGACTTTCACTCGGCAACGAGGGCATCCACGGTGCGGGCAATCAGCAGGCCGTCTTCAATCAGTTCCGCGACAATATGCTGTCGCTGATAGCCCAAGTGGAGGCTGAAGGCAAGGTGGCTGTGGTGATGAATAACTACACGCGTACTGATTTTGTGGCTTCGGACTATGACTATATCAAGCAGATGAACCTGCTGATCCATGAATGGGAGGTGCCGTCGGTCAATCTGTTGGGTGCCATCGACGACGGAGCCGGCCATTGGGCGACGGGCTTTCAGAATCCGGGTGACATCTATCATCCCACGACGGAAGGCCATCGGGAGTTCTACTATGCCATGGTGCCGTCGCTGTTTGATGCGCTGGCAGCAGGGAAAAGCCGTCCTGAGCGTCGCGAAGGGCAGAGCCTGACGCTGAAGGACAAACGGGTGATCACATTCAAAGGCGAGGAGACGGTGCATCCGTTTGCGCTCAGCCTCCGCGTCAAGGGCCACGCTGCGGGCAGGGTAGCTTCGTTCAGCACCGCCAACGGAACGGGTGCCATCTCGGTGGACGGCGACGGCAACCTGACTTATACGTCGCCGGAGGGCAAGACGGTGTCTGGGGCAAGCGGATTGACGGACGGCGGATGGCATTATGTGACGTTGTCGCACTACTGGGCACAAAGGCGTACGCTGCTGTATGTGGACGATGTGTGTCTGGGTGAGGTGTCGGAACGAATGGAACCGACGGTGTTCGTCGTCGGAGACAATACGGACGGCGTGGAACGGTCGTTTGGCGAGCTGACGTTCTGGCGTTCTGCGCTGAACGGGGAGGAGGTTTCGGCTCATGTAAGTGGCCGGATGTTGCAGTCGAGTCTGGATATCTATGCGCCGTTGAGCGCCGATGCGGCGACGATTGAGAATCTGGCGCAGAGCATGAATACCGTGAGCATCAGCCCTTTGAATCCTGAGGAACCGGTGACCGACGGTATCCGACTGGCTGAGTGCATGGAAAACCAGACGCAACTGGCTTACGACACGTTGGGCGGCAGGGCTGCGAAGCACACGCGCGGTGTGTGGATTCAGGATGGAAAGAAGTTTGTCAGGAAATAGATAATAGAAGACAGAAGGCAGGAAACAGGATGCGGGAGCTCTGCTCCCTCAATGATAAATGAGCAATAACAGGCTCATTGTTCCAAACATCCAGTTTCCCAAGCACCCGGTTTCCAAAATACTGGAGGTGGGAATGAAGAAGCGCGCGGATGGACATGGATTCCATTCGCGCGCTTGCCTTATGGGTTTCGGGGTGGAGTGGCGCCTGTTCAGGGACAGGTGGTGACACTCCTGCTGCACAGCCATTCTTCTTCAAGCCAGCCGGTGTGCTTTCCGTCGGTGATGCGCCACCATCCGTCCTCCTTCTTTATTATGCTTTTGGCTAGTGGTTCATACGGTGTTCTTCCTCCAGCTCCACTTCCTTGACCTTCTTGAACAGGTCGGAGGCGAAGACGAGGTCGTTCAGTTTCTTGTTCTTGGAAGCGATGACGGTGTCTTTGGTGCCTTGCCACTCTTTCTTTCCGTCTGCGATGAAGATGATGTTCTCGCCGATTCCCATGACGGAATTCATGTCGTGGGTGTTGATGATGGTGGTTGTGTTGAACTCCTGTGTGATGCCGTGGAGCAGTTCGTCAATGACCAGCGAGGTCTTGGGGTCGAGTCCGGAGTTCGGCTCGTCGCAGAACAGGTATTTAGGATTCATCACAATGGCGCGGGCAATGGCCACTCGTTTCTGCATGCCGCCTGAGATTTCGCCAGGATACTTGCCTTCTGCGCCCGTAAGGTTGACGCGGTCGAGGCATTCCTGTGCGCGTTTGGTGCGTTCGCGGAGGGTCATCGTGGAGAACATATCGAGTGGAAACATGACGTTTTCGAGTACGGTGAGTGAGTCGAAGAGTGCCGCTCCCTGGAAAATCATGCCCATTTCGCGGCGCATGAGCACTTGGTCGCGCTTCGACATCTGCACGAAATTGCGGTCGTCGTAGAGGATTTCGCCGTGAGTGGGTTCGAGAAGTCCCACGATGTTTTTCATCAGCACGGTCTTTCCGGCTCCCGACTGTCCGATAATCAGGTTTGTCTTTCCGTCTTCGAACACGGTATTGATGTCTTTCAGGACTTCTTTGTCTTCAAAAGACTTGTATAGGTGTTTTATCTCAATCATAATTCTTTCTTTCTAGGGGGCGGGAGTTAGAAATCAGGAGTCAGGAGACAGGAGGCTGGAGTCCCCTGCAACCTCAGCTTAGTAGCTGTGTCAGGAATACGTCGGAGAACAGGATGAGGACCGAACTGTTGACGACGGCATCCGTGGAGGCCTTTCCTACTTCGACGCTTCCGCCCTCGACGGAGTATCCGAAGTAGCTGGAGACGCTGGAAATGAGGAAGGCGAAGAACGTGCTCTTGATGATACTCATCCACAGGAACCATGGCTGGAAGTCGTGTTGCAGGCCTGCCGTGAGGTCCTCCGGCGTGAGGACATGGCCGATGTAGGCCGTGGCATAGGCTCCGATGATGCCTGTTGCCGAGGAGAAGATGACCAGGAAGGGCATGATCGTGATCAGTCCGAGTATTTTCGGAAGGATGAGATAGCTGGCAGAATTAACGCCCATGATCTCCAGCGCGTCTATTTGTTGCGTGACACGCATGGTGCCGAGCTCCGACGCGATGTTTGAGCCGACTTTTCCTGCCAATATCAGACACATGATGCTCGATGAAAACTCCAGCAGCATGATTTCACGCGTGGTGTATCCGCTCACCCATCGGGGCATCCACGGGCTTTGGATGTTCAATTTCATTTGGATGCAGATGACCGCTCCGATGAAGAAAGAGATGAGCAATACGATGCCGATGGAGTCTACCCCCAGTGCAGCCATTTCCTTGACGTATTTCTTCCAGAACATGCGCAGCCGCTCAGGACGCGAAAAGGTGCGCCCCATGAGCAGCAGATATTTTCCGAATGTATAGAGCCAATTATAGATTATCATGCTGCAAAGGTACGATTAAATGAGTAAAATGCAAAACAGTTTTTGCTTTTTCGAATGTGAGTACCTTCTTTAAAGGTACGATTAAATGAGTAAAATGCAAAACAGTTTTTGCTTTTTCGAATGTGAGTACCTTCTTTAAAGGTACGAAAAAGTGCAGACAAGTGTGCAAGCGGCAGCGTGTTTTTTGCTTTCTCGGGCTGAGGGTGTCAGTTTTTTGTGCCTACATCCCCCTCTTCTCGGAAAAATTGTCTATATTTGCAGCCGAAACAGAGAACGGACATGAGCGAGACGAACAACAACAGCGAGAGCATGGTGCTGCGTACGGAAGGCCTGGTGAAGATTTACGGCAAGCGTACGGTGGCCAACGGCGTGAGCATCAACGTGCGTCAGGGAGAGATCGTAGGACTGCTGGGACCCAACGGTGCCGGAAAGACCACCTCTTTCTATATGACGACGGGGCTGGTGGTCCCCAATGCCGGACATGTGTACCTGAATGACGTGGACATTACGGACTATCCTGTCTATAAACGTGCCCGCGCGGGCATCGGCTACCTCCCGCAGGAAGCCTCGGTGTACCGAAAACTGAGCGTAGAGGACAACATCATGGCCTCACTGGAGATGACTGACCTGACGCGGCAACAGCAATTGGAAAAGCTGGAGAGCCTGATTGCCGAGTTTCGGTTGAACAAAGTGCGCAAGAATACGGGTGACCGCCTTTCAGGTGGTGAACGCCGGCGTACGGAGATAGCCCGTTGCCTGGCCATCGACCCCAAGTTCATCATGCTCGACGAGCCTTTTGCCGGCGTGGATCCTATTGCCGTGGAAGACATTCAATACATTGTCTGGCATCTGAAGTACCGCAATATCGGCATCCTCATTACCGACCACAACGTCCACGAGACGTTGAACATCACCGATCGCGCCTACCTGCTCTTCGAAGGAAAGATCCTTTTCCAAGGCAAACCGGAAGAGCTGGCAGCCAACCCCATTGTGAAGGAAAAATACCTGGGCTCCAACTTTGTCTTGCAGAAGAAGGATTTCCAGCAGATTGACGAAGAACGGCGTGCCCGTGAGGCCGCAGAGGAAAACGAGGCATAGGCCTGACGGCTTGCGAATGTGCCTTGCAAACGGCCTGCTTGACATGCTTTTCCGGCCAGACAGTCCTCTCCTGATGAAACAATATAGCCTGTATTGCTTGATAATAAACCCTATATTACTTGATAATAAACCCTTTTTTACTTCCTTTTGCGGGCAGAATGGCATTGTGTCTTCCATGATTTCATCTTCGGCTTTCGCATCCGTTGCTGTCTATGCCGTGCTGATTGCTGTCAGCTATCTTGCTTCCATCCCGCTGATGTGGCTGGGGCGGAAGGCTGTCGGACTGCTGAGGCTTTAGCAGGGACGTGTCTGGGTGCACGTTTGATAATGGTCTTATAGGGCATCGGGTGGTTAAAAAAACAAATTTTCGGGCTCGATGTTAGGTGTTTACATAAATAATGTGTAATTTTGCACCCCAAAATGGAAATATAAAATAGTAATCATAGACACGAAAGATGAAAATTACATTTGAAAACCCTGACAAGATCAACGGCTTGATGACGTTGGTTGTTGAAGAAGCAGATTACAAAGAGGAAGTCGAGAAGACTTTGAAGGATTATCGCAAACGTGCGAACATTCCCGGATTCCGTCCCGGACAGGTGCCCATGGGCTTGATCAAGCGACAGGTGGGTGCGCAGGTGAAGGCTGATGCTATCAACAAAGTGCTGGGAGAGAGCCTTCAGAAATACATCGTTGACAATAAAATCCAGATGCTCGGACAACCGATGGGTGCCGAGGGACACGAACCGGTGGATCTGGAGAAGGATGCTCCGTATGAGTTCAAGTTCGACATTGCCGTAGCTCCGGAATTTAAGGCCGAGCTGACGGGCAAGGACAAAATCGACTATTATGATATTACGGTCGACGACAAGCTCATTGACCAGCAGGTGGATATGTTTACCAGCCGTGCAGGCCATTATGACAAGGCAGAGGCCTATGATCCCGAGCAGCGCGACATGCTCAAGGGTGACCTGCGGGAGTTGGATGCCGACGGAAATACGCTTGAGGGAGGTCTTGAGGTTGAAGCTGCCGTGCTGATGCCGCAATATATGAAGGTGGATGACCAGAAGAAACGCTTCGACGGTGCCAAGCTGGGCGACATTATCACCTGGAATCCACGCAAGGCATACCCCGACAGCGACGTAGAGGTAAGCTCCTTGCTGAAGATTGACAAAGAACAAGTGGCTGAACATACGGGAGACTTCTCTTACCAGATTACGGAGATCTCTCGTTTCGTGAAGGCTGAAGTCAACAAGGAGCTCTTCGATAGCATCTACGGAGCCGAGGCTGGCATCGATACCGAGGAAAAATTCCGCGAGACGATTGCCAACGGACTGAAGGTACAGCTCGGAAACGACAGTGACTACAAATTCCTGCAAGACGTGCGGGCCTATGCTGAGAAGAAAGTGGGCGACATCGTCTTCCCTGAAGCCATCCTGAAGCGCATCATGCTCCAGAACAACGAGGACAAGGGAGCCGAGTTCGTGGAGAAAAACTTCGAAGCCAGCATCAAGGAGTTGAAGTGGCACCTCATCCGTGAGCAACTGGCAGAGGCCAATGGCGTAAAGGTAGAGGACGACGACGTAAGAAATGCAGCCAAGGAAATGGCTCGTGCGCAGTTTGCACAGTACGGTATGAACAATGTACCCGACGAATACCTCGACAACTACGCTCAGGAGATGCTCAAGAAGCGTGAGACGGTGGACAACCTCGTTGAACGCGCCATTGACCGCAAGCTGACACTGGCCTTGAAAAATGTCGTTAAGCTGAACAACAAGAGCGTGACGATAGACGATTTCAACAAGCTGATGAGCGAATAAAAACGTTTTTTTAGAAAAAACTTTTAGAAACAGAAGGGATTGTCGACTTTTTTCCTTATCTTTGTATAATCAAAGCCAAGGAAGAGAGTCGATAATCTCTTTTTCTACAAGGCATAGAATGAATCAAAAACCAAATTGAAAGGACAGAAAATGAACGATTTCAGAAAGTTTGCCACGAAGCATCTCGGCATCAACGGGATGGTTCTTGACGAGGTTGTCAGTACGCAGAACAACTACATGAATCCTTATATCTTGGAGGAACGTCAGCTGAACGTGACGCAAATGGACGTGTTCTCACGCCTGATGATGGACCGCGTGATCTTCCTCGGTACGGAAATCAATGACTATACGGCCAATACGCTGACAGCACAGCTGCTCTATCTGGACTCTGAGGATCCGGGAAAGGACATCTCCATCTATCTCAATTCGCCTGGAGGAAGCGTCACTGCCGGTCTGGGCATCTATGACACGATGCAATTTATTTCCTCCGACGTGTCAACAATCTGTACGGGTATGGCTGCGTCTATGGCTGCCGTGTTGCTCGTCGCTGGCACTGAAGGCAAACGCTCAGCCCTTCCTCATAGTCGGGTGATGATCCACCAGCCGCTGGGTGGCGTACAGGGACAGGCTTCTGACATTGAAATAGAGGCTCAGGAGATTCAGAAATTCAAGAAAGAACTCTATACCATTATTTCGAACCATTCTCATACACCTTATGAAAAGGTGTGGAAAGACTCTGACCGTAACTATTGGATGACGGCAGAGGAAGCCAAAGAATATGGAATGATAGACCAAGTAATAGCAAAGAAGGACAATGCCAAAGAAAACGTGTAGCTTTTGCGGCCGCAGTGAGAATGAAGTGAAGCTTCTCATTACTGGAATTGACGGCTTTATCTGCGAGGATTGTTCCCGGCAGGCCTACAAAATCGTGCAGGAGTCGGGTGTCTTTGACGCGAAGAAGGCTGGGGGAGCGTTCAAGATGAAGCGAATCCCGAAGCCGGCGGAGATCAAACGGCACCTGGATCAGTACGTTATCGGGCAGGATGATGCCAAACGATACCTGTCGGTGGCCGTCTACAACCATTACAAACGCCTGCAGCAGCCTAAAGACGACGAAAACGGTGTGGAAATAGAGAAGAGCAACATCATCATGGTGGGTTCTACGGGTACGGGCAAGACGCTGATGGCGCGTACAATAGCCAAGTTGCTCGAGGTTCCGTTTACCATTGTTGATGCAACGGTCTTCACTGAGGCCGGATATGTGGGCGAAGACGTGGAGAGTATCCTCTCTCGGTTGCTGCAAGTGGCTGACTTTGACGTGGAGTCTGCCCAGCGTGGCATCGTGTTTATTGATGAAATAGACAAGATTGCCCGTAAGAGCGACAACCCAAGCATTACCCGCGACGTGAGCGGTGAAGGTGTTCAGCAAGGATTGCTCAAACTTCTGGAGGGTACCAACGTGAATGTTCCGCCTCAGGGGGGGCGCAAGCATCCCGATCAGGAGTACATCCATGTTGACACGCGCAATATCCTGTTCATCTGCGGAGGAGCTTTCGACGGCATAGAACGCAAGATCGCACAGCGGCTGAACACCCATGTTGTCGGCTTCAATGCGTCGAAGCAGTCTCTGCAGATTGACCGTAAGAACCTGATGCAGTACATCCAGCCGCAGGATCTCAAGTCGTTCGGACTGATACCTGAGATTATAGGACGCTTGCCGGTGCTTACCTATCTGAATCCGTTGGACCGCGAGGCACTGAGAAAGATTCTGGTGGAGCCTAAGAATTCCATCGTGAAGCAGTATGAGAAACTCTTTGAGATGGACGGCATCAAACTGTCGTTCACTGATGAAGCCTTGGAATATGTCGTAGACAAAGCTGTGGAATACAAACTTGGTGCGCGTGGCTTGCGCTCCATCGTAGAGAGCATGATGATGAATGCCATGTTCGAATTGCCGTCAAAGCGCACCAAGACCTTTGACGTGACCCTTGACTATGCAAAAGCAGAGCTGGAGAAGTCCAATCTGGGCAGGCTCGCATCCGCATAACACCATCAACGTCCCGGCAGTGTGCCAGACTGTCGGGGTGTCCCAAGCTGAATAGAAAGCAAACTAACAATCGAACCCATGACCAAGGACTATAATCTTACCGAAAAACTGAAACACTACTTTGGCTTTGACAAGTTCAAAGGTGACCAGGAAGCCATCATCCGCAATGTGCTGGCAGGCAACGACTCCTTTGTTCTCATGCCGACGGGCGGCGGAAAGAGTCTCTGTTATCAGCTGCCGTCGCTCATCATGGAGGGAACGGCCATTGTCGTGTCTCCCCTCATCGCCTTGATGAAGAATCAGGTGGATGTCATCAATGGCATTAGCGAGGAAGACGGACTGGCCCACTACCTGAATTCGTCGCTCAAGAAAGCTGCCATTGACCAGGTGAAGGCCGACATCCTGCAAGGGAAAACCAAACTGTTGTATGTCGCCCCGGAATCACTCAACAAGGAAGAGAACGTGGAATTCTTCAAGATGGTCAAGATTTCATTCTATGCCATTGACGAAGCGCACTGTATTTCGGAATGGGGCCACGATTTCCGTCCTGAATACAGGAAGATTCGGAATGCCATTGACGAGATTGGTGCGGCTCCGATTATAGCCCTGACAGCCACGGCTACCGACAAGGTGCGCACCGATATTAAGCGAAGCCTGGGCATAGACGATGCAAAAGAGTTCAAAAGTTCGTTCAATCGTCCTAACCTTTATTATGAGGTACGCCCCAAGACCAAGGACATAGACAAGCAGATCATCATGTTTATCCGTCAGCATGCCGGCAAGAGCGGCATTGTCTACTGTCTTTCGCGCAAGAAAGTAGAGGAACTGGCGGCCGTCTTGCAGGCCAACGACATCAAGGCTGCGGCCTATCATGCCGGACTCGACAGCGAAACCCGTTCGAAGACGCAGGACGACTTCCTAATGGAAGAAATCGATGTAATTGTAGCCACGATTGCTTTCGGCATGGGTATCGACAAGCCTGACGTACGTTTTGTCATCCACTACGACATTCCCAAGAGTCTGGAAGGCTACTATCAGGAAACCGGACGTGCCGGCCGCGATGGAGAGGAAGGCATTTGTCTGGCATTCTATTCCAATAAGGATCTCAAGAAGCTGGAGAAATTCATGGAAGGAAAGCCCGTGGCCGAGCAGGACATTGGCCGCCAGCTCTTGCAGGAGACTGCGGCCTATGCGGAGTCGTCCGTCTGTAGGCGCAAGATGCTGCTCCACTATTTCGGTGAGGAATATCCTGAAGACAACTGTCACAACTGCGACAACTGTCTGCATCCGAAAACCAAGATAGAAGCGCAGAATGCGCTGCTAATCGTGCTTCGTGCCGTGAAAGCCGTCAAAGAAAACTTCCGTCAGGAATACGTCATTGACTTCGTGAAAGGGCGTGGCACCGATGACATCGTGTCCCATAAACATGACGAGTTGGAGGATTTCGGAGCCGGTGAAGATGAAGATCCGAAAATCTGGAATCCGGTTATCCGGCAGGCACTTATCGCCGGCTATCTGAAAAAGGATGTGGAGAACTACGGACTGCTCAAACTCACCAGTGCCGGCAAGCGTTTCATGGCCAGTCCTGAATCGTTTAAGGTCGTGCTCGATACAGAGTTCAAGTCCGAAGAGGACGAAGACAGCCACGAGGGAGCGGGAGGAGCCCTCGACCCCGTGCTCTTTGCCATGCTGAAAGATCTCCGTAAGCGCATGGCCCGCAAGCTGGAGCGTCCTCCATACGTCATCTTCCAAGACGTGTCCATGGAGCAGATGGCCACCATGTATCCCATTACCGAGCTGGAACTGCAGAACATCCAGGGCGTGGGTGCAGGCAAGGCTAAACGCTACGGCAAGGAATTTCTGGAGCTGATCAAGCAGTATTGCGAGGAAAACGAAATAGAACGGCCGGAGGAACTGCGCGTGCGCACCGTTGCCAAGAAGTCCATGCAGAAAGTAAAGATTATCCAGGCCATCGACCGGAAGATTCCGCTCGACGACATTGCAACTGCTGAAGGGCTTCCGTTTGAGGAACTCCTGGACAAAGTGGAGGAAATCGTCTACAGCGGAACCAAGCTCAACATCGACTACTTCATTGACGAGGTGATGGACGAAGACCATCTCGATGACATCTACGACTACTTTGCCGAGAGCGACACTGATGATCTCAATGCCGCCCAGAACGACTTGGGCGAAGAGTATTCTGAGGACGAAATACGCCTCGTTCGCATCAAGTTCTTCTCCGAAATGGCCAACTGATGCCTTCCGGAAAGCCTTTACGCAGGCCGTCTGAAGCCCGCCGAAACCGTAAAATGCCCTATGTTGCCGTGCAATATAGGGCATTTTGCGTTATAATATAGGCTTTGTTGCATGGTAATACAGGGTATCTTTCCCGTTGCCTTCAGTGCGGTGGCATGCAGTCGGAACTGCTTGTTCTGTGCCTAAGTTCAAGATAGAAGTGCAAAATCCGTAGTGTGGCGCAAGCCTTAAAATCA
>CAMHEA010000023.1 GCA_946184025.1 uncultured Prevotella sp. | reverse complement strand
GACGAAGGGATACATAAAAAGGCTCAACAGATAGGTATACAGGATAAAGTATATCAGTTGGAGCAATTCCTACTTTTCTTACGACGCTACACAAAAGACCCTATCACATTTGATTATACAGGAGTCAAAGAGGGCTATCATTGAGACCGTCAATGACGAGTTGAAGAACATCGCACAGGCCGGGCACTCCAGGCACAGATCCTTTGAGAACTTCGTCGTCAACATGCTGGGAGCATTGGCTGCATATTGTTGTTTTCCCAAGAAACCAAGCATCAATGTTCAAAGAACATTAGACACACCAGAATTCGTCGAACTCACGTTGTTATAGTTTTTCTTAAGATTTAATGAAGAACTTATAAATTTGGAAAATATTTTGTAACTTTGTCTCATGAATATGTTTTCCATTTCCATGCGCCAGCATGAAGAACGTGTGCAATTTCCTGCCTGTAGTGGCTGGGGCATCGGCTGTTGTCATGGGGTGGAGACATCGGATTTGCGATAGTTGACGGTTAATCGCCCCACGCAATCAAATATAAGGTTTCATTATATGAGCGACAAACTTACCCCACAACAACGCCATGCCAATATGGCTGCTATCCACGGCAAGGACACGAAGCCGGAGATGGTGGTGCGTCGCTGGCTATGGGGGCATGGGTATCGCTATCGGCTGAACCATCCACGGCTGCCGGGGAAACCTGACATCGTGATGCGGAAGTACAGGACGTGCATCTTTGTGAACGGATGCTTTTGGCATGGGCACCATGTGAACCTCATCCCCGTACCCTCCATCCCGAGCGGAGCCCGTCCTCCCTTCCTAAAGGGCGAGGAGAGTGAGCAGATTGAGAGTTCTGCGTGTTGCAAGATTGACCTCGAAAATCAAAGACGAGCACCAGCTTCGCTGACGAACTCTATTTCCTCAGACGATACTTGTGGCGTTAACATTCATAATTCAGAATGTTGCAAGATACCGAAGACGAATCGCGAGTTTTGGGTAAACAAGATACGGCGGAATCAAGACCGCGACCGCCAGGTGCAGCGTCAACTGGCTGCGATGGGGTGGCATTGTATCACGATTTGGGAATGTGAGCTGAAGCCGAAGGTACGCGAAGAAACGCTTCGCTCGCTGGCTTATACGCTCAACAGGATTTTCTTACAAGACCGTTCCTTCCACGCTTATTCCATTCCTGAGGGCGAACGGCAACTGGCTGCCGAGCCAGAGTTGTGAAGGATGAAGGGAATTCCCCCACCGCCATTCCCATACTGACTCAGGAATGGCGGTGGGGGAATTTTTATTGTGCGTTTATTTCGTTGAGGAGCCGGTCGGCATGCCCCCATTTGTCCATGAGATAGAGAACATAGCGGATGTCCACACCGATGCAACGAGCCAGGTGGCTGTCGAAAAGAATGTCGCTGGCCAGGCTGTCCCAGTTGCCGTCGAAGGCCAGTCCGATGAGTCGCCCCTGTCCGTCGAACATGGGCGAGCCGCTGTTTCCTCCCGTGATGTCATTGTTGGTGAGGAAGCAGAGTTGCATCTTTCCGGTGGTCTTGTCCTGGTATTTGCCGAAGTCTTTGGCCGAGAGGAGTTCGTGCATGATGGGCTCCGCAAAATATTCCTCGTTTTCGTTGGCACGATTCATCTTCTCCACGATGCTCTCAGCGGTGGTATAATAGCCAGACGGACTTCCGTTGAGCATGAACCCGCCCACTTGTCCGTAGCTGAGGCGCATGGTGAAGTTGGCATCGGAGTAGTGGGGAAGTTCCTCTTCCATGTGGATCTTGGCGGCACAGAGTTTCTTCTCCTGCACGGCGATGCTGTCTTCAAGGGGCCATCCGGCTTGTCCTACGGCGAGGTAGCTTGCCCAGAGGTCGGCACCGAAGGCCACGCCGGGGTCTTTGATGTAGCCTTTCGTGTTCGGATAGAAACGGGCACCGGCCGTCATCAGCTTCGATTTCTTGTAGAGCCAGTCCATGTACTTGTCGTAGTCGCCTTTGAACTTCTTCTGAATGGTTTCGCAGAAGTCGGGCAGATACTGTTCCGGAACGTGCTCGCAATAGTTTTTGAGCATTGCGGCACTGAGTTCCTTGTCGAGTTGCAGGTTCCACTTGTCGCTGTTGTCCTCAAATTCCTGATATTGTTTCTTGGGTTTGTCCTCCGGTCCCTTCACTTCCATGCCGCGGCAGAGGTTGATGCCGCGGGTGAAGAACTCGGTATTGCGCCAGAATGACTCCACCCAGTAGTTCTGTACCTCGCTGAGTTCGCCGCTCTTGTCGTAGAGGCGTTGCAGTTCCTCGAAATCCACGTTGCATTCTTCGCCCACTTTCACGGAAGTGGTGTCTTTCCACTGGCGGATGCGTGCCTCGTATTCCTGCTTCTGTCGGATCAGTCCGATGCTGTCGATGCACTTGTTCATGCCGATGGAGTTCTTCCAGTAGTTGGAACTGTGGGCGAAGGCATCCTCATATTGGATGCGTGTCTTCTCGTCCTGTGCCATGTATTTGCGAAGGATGTCGAGTTTGATGTCGCGCACCTGCACCCGGTCGGCGTTCTGACGGCGCATTTGCTGGATGCCGTAGCTCGACAGGTAGCGGCTGGTGCTTCCCGGATAGCCGACGGTCATGGCAAAGTCACCTTCCTTGTATCCCTGGAGCGACACCTGTGCCCAGCGTTTGGGGTGGTAGGGTACGTTGTCCTTGGAATATTCAGCCGGTCCGTTGGTCTTCGGGTCGGCATAGATGCGGAAAACCGAGAAGTCGCAGGTCTGTCGCGGCCACATCCAGTTATCGGTCTCGCCGCCATACTTGCCCATGGACTTGGGCACGGTGAACACCAGACGCAAGTCGCGGAAATCCTGATAAGTCGTAGCGTAGTATTTGTTGCCCTCATAGAATGGGAGAATCTCCACATGGAGTGTGGCATCGATTTTCTTCACCGAGTCGCTCATGGCATTGGTGAGTGAGTCTATGATGGCTTCAACGCCATTTTTGTCCTTTCCAGCGGCCAGTGCGTTCACTCGGTCGGTCACGTCAACCTGTTCCTTCATAAAGGAGACGAACATGTTCTCGTTGGGCAGTTCTTCCTCGAACGACTTGGCATAGAAACCGTTGAGCATGTAGTCGTGCTCCACCGTGGAATGGGCGTTGATGGCCGAGAATCCACAATGGTGGTTGGTGAAGACGAGTCCGTCGGGCGAAACCACCACGCCGGAGCAATAGCCGGAGAAGTTCACACAAGCCTCGCGCAGGGAGTTTTCACCGCGGTAGAGGTCGTCCAGCGACATCTGGAAGCCTTCTGCCACCATCTGTTTGTAGACCAGCGAGTCCAAATCATACATCGTCCACATGCCCTCGTCGGCATGTAGCGGTAAAAAAGTAAAAAGATAAAAAGGTAAGATACCTGCTAATAATTTCTTCATAATTCCTATTTGATTTTGTTTTTCTTTCTTTTCTCCGATGGGATGGGATCCTGTTGGCGGGCATCCTTGCTGTCTCTATGCCCTATCACGGCATCTCCGTCCTCTCCAGCTTGTTCCTTTTTTTCTTTTCCTTTTAGCCTTTTGCGCTTCTGCCTTTCCACAGTTGCGGAAAGTCGTAGTAGAGAATGATGCCGCAGAAGAAGAGGATGGACAGCGTGTTGAGTGCCAGCGAAGCCCAAAGTGGCATCGACTCGCGCCAATGGAACATCCAGTAAGTGATGATCACGGCCAAAGCCGTGTAGATGAAGATGTCCTTGAGCGGATAATTGATGGGATATTTCTTTTGTCCGACCAAGTAGGAGAGCGTCATGGCCGTTGCATAGCCGGCAAATCCAGCCCAGGCACAGGCCATATAACCATATTTCGGCACGAAGATGACGTTGATGGCAATGAGCACGGCACATCCGATGCCCGAGAACCAAGCCCCCCAGATGGTCTTGTCAATGAGTTTGTACCAGAAAGAGAGGTTGAAGTAGATGCCCATCATAATCTCTGCTGCCATGACGATGGGTACCACCCGCAAGCCCGACCAATAGTCGCGCCCGATGATGTACTTCAACACGTCCAGATAGCCTATGACCACGAGGAAAGCCAGTAAGGTGAAGATCACGAAATACTTCATCGCCTTGGCATACGTCTCCCTGTTGTCCTTCTCCTTGGCCTTGCCGAAGACGAAAGGCTCGTAGGCATAGCGGAACGCCTGTGTGATCATGGCCATGATCATGGCAATTTTCGAGGCGGCGCCGTAGATTCCGAGTTGCGCATGGGCATCCGTCCCGTCATAGATGTAAGGGAAGAGAATCTTGTCGGCCGTCTGGTTGAGGATGCCGGCAATGCCCAGGATGAGAATCGGCCAACTATAGCGCAGCATCCTGCCCATCAGCAGCTTGTCGAAGAGTGGTGCCGGTCCTGCCGGAACAGCCCCCTCGCTGATGGAGACGATCCGTGCCGTAGTCCCGCCGTCCGTTTCCTGCTGTTCACTTTCGGCTTCCGGTTTCCGCGAGAACGCTTCTTTCAGTTCCTTGTAGAAGCAGAACGTGATACTGGCCGTACAGAACAGGTTGATGTAGAAGGCGTAGCCCACTTCCGTACCTCCCATGAAGTAGTAGTAGGTGAGGTTCAGGAGAATGTTCATCACGATGAATAAGAGTTTCAGCACCGCAAACTTGATGGCCTTGCGCTTGTAGCGCAGGTAGGCAAACGTGATGCACTGGAAGGCGTCAATGGCCACCGTCGTGAACATCACCCACACATACGAGGGATGGTCGGGATAGCCCATCAGGCTGCTCAACGGTCCGAGGAAGGCGAAAACCAATGCCACGAACAGCAGTGACGTGCTCCCCAGCATGATGAGCGTCGTGCTGTAGACCGTCTGTGCACGCTCGTCAGCCTTGTTGGCAAAGCGGAAAAACGTCGTTTCCATGCCATAGGTAAGGATAACCAGCAGCAGTGCCACATACGCATACATATTGGTAATCACACCATATCCACCGCTTTCGGCGGCCATCTTGGCCGTGTACAGCGGCACCAACAGATAATTGAGGAAACGGCCGACGATGCTACTCAGTCCGTAGATAGCCGTATCCTTTGCCAGTGATTTCAGATTTGCCATTCTTCCCTTTTTTAGAATGGTGCAAAATTAGGAAAAAATGAGCAAAAGACAAAAACTTTCTGTATATTTGCAACATAAAAACGCGCAACTATGAAAAAACTCTCAGCGGTCATGGCCTTAACCTTGGTCATCCTGTCTGTCTATGCACAGCCAAAAACAGAACTGGAAGCAACCGATGCGCTTCCTGAAATGTGCCGTAACCTCGACGTAAATGCCGTCAACCGCCTACCCGTCCACGCAGACTTCTTTGCCTTTGAAAATGAGGAAAGAGCGATGGAATCGAGGAAAATCGGCGCAGATGGCGATATTTTGTGGGACAGGTCTGCCTCCACGCGCTACCTTTCGCCCCATGCGCATGGAAATTCCATGGGGTAAAGGATGCGTTGACTGGCCGCGCGACTGCTGCCACCGCCCTCCGCCCGTCGGACTATACTAACCTGTTTCTTGACAGCCGACATGCCGGCGTGGGGGGAACCGACAGTTGGGGAGCCTTGCCTTTGGAGCCCTATCGTCTCCACTATGGTCCGATGGAGCTCCGGCTGACCTGGAAACCGGTCTGTCCATAAATGCAAAAGGGGATGGACCTGTGTAAGGTCATCCCCTTTTGCTCTTGCTAAGAACCTGTTGCGAGGCGCGTTTTGAACCTCCTTTGTAATTCGTTGACCCTCAGTGACTTACCAATTGGGTTTTAGCCGCGAGAATTTTTAATTTATTTTTTCTGAAAAAATAAATTAAAAATTCTCGCGACTGTGGCACTTTCGAAAAATGAGTGAAGTTTTTTGGGTGCATCAGTGTGCTTCTGCGCCCGGAACTTACTTCTTTTTCGGCCGCCGGCGAGCCCATCCCTCTTCAGAGAAGTCTGGCTCGTCGCCTTTCAGTTTGAAGGCCTTTCCTGCCATGAGTTCGCGCCAGTCGCCTGTGGGCTCATTGCCTTTGCGTCCGCCTCGGTTTTGGTTCCGGCCACCGGAGGCATCCCCTTTGCGTCCCTTGCCGGCATTCCGAGCTCCGCGTTCGCGGCCAGCCTTGGCACGCTCGGCACCGTCTTCGGCATCGTTGCACCGCACGCGGCGGCCTTTATAGACGCTTCCGTCGAGTCCGCGCATCACCTTCCTGGCGTCTTCCTCGGGCACTTCTATGTAGGAGATGGTGCTCATCAGGTCGATGTGTCCCACCTGTACGCGGCCATGAACATGACGGTTGATGAACTGCATGATTTCGCCGGGATAGAAACCGTCGGTCTTTCCCAGGTTGATGAAGAGTCGGCGGAAGCCGGCTTCGGGTTGGCGGGCACCGCGTTCGCGGTTGCGCTGGGAGCCTTTGGTACCGCGTTCTTCGCCCTTGGCGGAGCCTTTCTTCTTGCCGCTGACGGGCTTTTCTATCTCGGGTGCATCGCGGTAGTAGGAGAGGAATCGCCCAAAGGTGAGCGTCACGATTTTCTTGATGATGTCTTCCTTGTCGAAATATTCGAAGTGTCGGTTGATGTCGGCCATGAACGGGGCTATCTGCTCCTCGTCAACGTCGATTTTCTCGATTTCATCGATGGCCTTGTAGAGTTGCTTGGTACAGATTTCCTGCGGTGTAGGCAGGGTTCCGTCGACGAAGTCCTTGCCGATTTCCTTCTCGATGCGGCGCACCTTGTGCTTCTCCTTGGTATGGATGATGCTGATGGAGGTTCCCTTTTTGCCAGCACGGCCAGTACGGCCGGAGCGGTGGGTATAGTTTTCGATGTCGTCGGGGAGTCCGAAGTTGATGACGTGGGTCAGGTCGTCTACGTCGAGACCGCGGGCGGCAACGTCGGTGGCCACGAGGAGCTGGGTGAGGTGGCTCCGGAACTTCTGCATGGTGAGGTCGCGCTGGGGCTGTGAGAGGTCTCCATGGAGCGACTCGGCATTGTATCCGTCTCGGATGAGCTTGTCGGCTACTTCCTGTGTCTCTATCTTGGTGCGGCAGAAGATGATGGCGAAGATTTTGGGATGGTAGTCCACGATGCGCTTCAAGGCGAGGTATTTGTCCTTGGCGTGTACGAGGTAGTAGATGTGATTGACGTGCTCGGCTCCTTCGTTGCGGCTTCCTACGACAATCTCCTTATAGTCGTGGAGGTAGCCTTTGGCAATGCGCTCTATCTCGCGGCTCATTGTGGCAGAGAAGAGAAGCGTGTTGCGGTCTTCGGGTACGCCGGCAAGGATTTCGTCGATGCTCTCGGAGAATCCCATGTTGAGCATTTCGTCGGCCTCGTCGAGTACGACGTTTTTCACATCGTCGAGTTTGGCCACGCCGCGGTTCATCAGGTCAATGAGACGGCCGGGGGTGGCGACGATGATCTGTACGCCCTTTCGGAGGGCTTTCATCTGTGGGACGATGTTTGCGCCGCCATAGACGGCTTCGATGTGGATGCCGTCCATGTATTTGGCGAAGTCCTTCATGTCGTCGGTAATCTGTAGGCAGAGTTCGCGCGTAGGTGCCAGGACGACGGCTTGCGGCTTTGTCTCGCCCGCGGTGTGGCGTATCGGCTCTCCGTTTTCGTCCTTCATGGTTTCCCATACACGTTGCAGCAAGGGTATTCCGAAAGCGGCGGTCTTGCCGGTGCCGGTTTGTGCGAGGGCAATCACGTCGTTTCTGTTACCAAGCAAATAGGGGATTACTTCTTCTTGTACGGGCATGGGCTGTACAAAACCCAACTCTTCGATGGCGCGGCGAATCTCTTCGATGACGCCCAATTCTTCAAATGTCTTCAAAATGATATTCTTTGTTTTACGGGTGCAAAGGTACTGAAAAACAAGGAAATAGCAAAAGGGAAGTGGAAAAAACGTTGTTTCCGGTCGATGAAGCTACTGCGTCAACCTATTTCCATGGTCATGATGTAGTCGTTCATGTAGAATCCGTTGCCGATGGGGAAGTCTCCCTGCCGCGACTTGTGCATGCCCATGTGCTCATAGAAGGTTACGGCCGGGTTGTTGCGGTTGACGTTGAGTTCCATGGTACACCGTCCGGGATGAATCTGGCGGATATAGGCCACTGCCTGACGGAAAAGGAAACTGCCGGCATGGTGTTTCTGCCATTCGGGCAGGACGTAGATTTTCTGAAGGTGGAAGAGATGTTTGCCTTGGGGTTGCACGCTGACATAGCCTACGGGTTGCCTGGTCGTTTCGTTGTAGGCCAGGAGGTAGACGTGTCCATCGTCTGTCATCTGTTTGCGGAGGTTCGGCAGGGAATACATCCACTCCATCATGTAGTCGTTTTGTGCTGGCGTGAGGATGTCCCTATAGGTCTGTGGAAACACGCGCCATGCCATCTTGTGGATGAGCTGGCAGTCGTCGAGGGTTGCTTTGCGTATCGTCAACATGTTTGTGAGAAGCGTTGGTCGGTGCAAAGGTAGTAAAAAAGTCTGGAACCTGACCGTGAGATGCTGTCAAAAGTCGGTCAGAACCGGAAGCCGAGGGTTGCATTGGCAATCCAGTCGTCCATGCGCATCTCCACGCCGGAGAGTGAAGCGAAGCGTATGTCGTTGACCAATGCAGAGAACCCAAGGTGGACATGCGGGCTGATATTGTAGAAAAGGGAAGCCCTTGCCACTCCTGTCAGGAAGTAATGGTGCTTTGCCTGCACTTCCTTGCTGATGTCGGTGCCATAGGAGGTGCCGTCGGGCAGCGGAATGTTGACGCTGGATGTCAGGAAGTTCTTGTTGAAAAAGACCAGCAGCGGAGCTGCTGAGACGTGCAGAAGGAGGCGTCCGCGGTTGGGTGTGTAGTTGTATCCATAGCCCAGTCCCAGTGCTGCTTGATAGAATTCAATCTTTTTCAGTCCGCCGAGCATGGCGGTAAGTGCCGGTGTTCGCGACTCCAGGTTGGCTGAGAGGAATACGGCGTAAGCTGTTATTGAACCCGCCGACCGCTTTTGTATGAGCGACTGGCTCATGGCCGCAGGCAGAGAATATTTCTTGGAGTTGAATACATAGTAGCCGTTGATGATGGTAGCTCGCAGGCGCGTGTCGTTTTCGCTGACCTGCAATGTTTGCGGCGTAGCCGAAGCATCGAGTGTTCCGTGCAGTCCGTGGGTGGTATGGCTGCGGTATTCGACTCCGAAGGCCTGGCTGAGCAGTGACAGGTTCAGGTCGTTGGAATAGCCGTGAGCAACATCGAACGAATAGCTGAACGACAGGGAGCGGTAGCCCATCTGTACAGAGGTCTGTCCGTTCAGTTTGGAATGCATGTCTATGTTGATGTTTTGGTATGTTGGAATGTCGTGGCCTTCTACCGAGGTGGATATTCCGGCGAAGTTGGTTGTTGCAGCTACCTTCCACCCGTATTTTGGCAAGGCCATGTAATTCGTGTCAACACCTTCTATCGCCCAGTTGTCGAGCCATTTTCCCAGCCCTTTGACATTGCGTTTCAGCCACGAATCGTCTTTCTGTGCAGATGCCGGAAGTCCACAGACTGCCAGCATCACCATCCATATCCAGCATTTACTTATTCTCATACTTGTCTTTCTTTACCAATCATCGTCTTCGTTGCCTACAATGCCGTTGTGCAGAGCCTCCTCCACTTTGTCCATGATGGCGTTCGAATAGGCATGTGTCATAACGAGTGCCTTGGCACAAGTACGTTTCTGTGCGTCTTTCTCCACAAACGGATAGTGGCGGGCTATTTCCCACTGCTCGTCGTAGAGTTTTGCATTGGTTTTGTCGTCTTTCTTGCGCTTGGCATCGCCATAGCTCTTGTTGTCTTTGTCGGACATACTCAGCCATCCCCCACTGACATCGGCCAGGATGTCATAGTTCTGTACCGTGTAAGTCACGCGTACACGTCCTTCCTTGATGTCCAGTCGGATGACCGGCGTGATGCTGACTGAGTATTTGTTCAGGGTTCCCGTATGTTCGACAATGTTTGGGATGGTCGATGACACAATGATGCATCCTTCCTCTTTGTCGTTCAGCGTAATGGCCTGTTTGTCCTTGAAGGTTGCCGTCACCCAATAGTTCAACGCTACATAAAGTTGCTGTTTGGTCTTGCCTGGGACTTGTATGACTTGTTGGTAAGTCAGGCTTTCATTCTTATCGAGGGTCAGCCCTCCAGCCAGGTTCATGGCAGCCTCCAGCCATTTGTCTCCATAGCGTTCTTTGGCATACATTTCCAGATCTGCGGCTTTCATTACTTGTGCCTGTATGTTGGCTGCCGTCAGGATGAGAACCAAGATTGTCAGTATCTTTTTCATAATGGTTTTGATTTAATAGTTGTTTCCGATGAGGCAAAGGTACGCTAATCTTCCCAAACTTGCAAAAAAATAAAGGAAGAATCTATCTGGTTTGATAAATTCTTCCCATGGCAGTCCCGTAGGTATCTCAGTCTTGTTATCTGTCTATACGACTTTGAAAAGGTGGGTGAAGCCCGTTTCGTCAAACACCTTGCGTAAGTCGTTGGTCAGGCCAGTCAGACAGACTTGGCTCCCCTTGGACTTAGCTTGTTTCAGTAGGCGTAAAAACAGGCGCAGCCCGCTGCTGGAGATAAACTCCAACCCATGACAATCGAGTATGATGTCGTGTCCCTCGCAGTCGTAGAGGCGTTGCATGTCCTTGTCGGTTTGTGTCGTTGCACTGGTGTCAAGCCGCCCCTCAAAGGTCATTACATAATTTTGGCCTTCTGTTTTGAATGTTGTCTTCATATCGTTTTATATTTATTGGATATTGATCTTTTTCCGTAAGGAGAGGATATTGCGTCCGTCGCGTCGTTCGTAGTGCAAGGCATCGGTATGGCATCGCATCAGATGAATGCCGAGCCCGCCAACCGGACGTTCCTCTGTCGGCAAGGTGATGTCTGGTTCTGGATAGGTTGTGGGATCAAAGGGCTTTCCGCTGTCGCTGATGGTGAATGTCAGCCACTTATCATCAGTCGAAACGGCAATGGCTACGCTTCCTTCATCGGTAGAAGGATACGCATGGGTCATCACGTTGACTACGGCCTCTTCCACAGCAAGATTCATGTGCATGGTGTCCGTGTCGCTGAGTCCTGCAACTGTACAAGCTGTCGTGACGAATTCGGTCAGACGGGCCGTTTCGCGGGTGTCGCAGGATAGGACGATGTTTCTGCTTTTCCCTACATATTGGATGGCAAGTAGTGTCAGGTCATCGCTCTGCTCGGTGTCGCCGACAAACTCGTGTACAGCCTGTGCCATGCGATCGACCAACCGCCGAGGCTCCACGGGAGCCTGCATTGCTTCCAGCAACGCAGTCATCCGTTCCGTCCCGAACTGCTCGTGGAGGGCATTCTCGGCTTCTGTCAGCCCGTCGGTATAGAGGAAGAGCGTTTCATCTGGCTTCATCCGTTTCTGTTGTGCTACATAATTCCAGTCGCCCATGACTCCCACTGGCAGGTTTGGCAGCGTTGCTAATGGACGGCATCCCACCAACGGAACTTTATGTCCGGCATTGCAATAGCGGAGGATGCCCGTTTCTTGATCGAGGATGCCGACAAAGAGGGTGATGAACAGGCAGTATTCATTGTCGCTGGCCAGCCGTGTGTTCATCCGGCTGACGATCTGTTCTGGGTCTGACTCATGTTCGGCCAACATTCGGAAGGCGGAAATGGCCACGGCCATTACCAGTGCCGCTGGTATGCCTTTTCCCGATACGTCTCCGATGCAGAAATAGAGGTTGCCGTCGCGCTCCATGAAGTCATAAAAGTCGCCACCAACCTCACGCGCAGGAGTCAGTGAGGCATGGACGTTGTATGGTGACACATCCCCTCCGTCACAACTGGTATTTTTCGTTGCTGCCAGTGCGAAGTTTTTCGGTACCATCCCCATCTGAATGCCGTGGGCAATATGTAGTTCGCGCTCCACACCGGCTGCTTGTGCGGCATAGTCAGTCAATGGTCGCGACGTGTGGGAAATGGTGCGGCGGCATACCAGATAGATAATGGCGAGTCCAGACAGCGTGAGAACGATAATCAGCAGGTTCAGAACGAGGCCGTCGTAATAGATAGCCGTCTCCGGCACAGCCACAGCTACGGTCCAGCCTACCGACTCTACGGGTTGCCAGAACACACGCGAGGACACACCGTCAATGACTAACTTGCCAGATCCTTTCTTGCCGCTGAGCATCCGTCCGACAACATCGGTCTTTTTGCCCGTGTGTTGGCGGATGTTTTCGTTCAGCATCCGATGCTCATTGGGATGCAAGATGAACAATCCATTTCCATCTACGACGAAACTGTAGCTATGATGACGCATGCCTGTCTCATATTGGCGATTGATCTGGCGGTCGCTTTCTTCGAGTTTTTTTCGAATCCATTCCAGCGAAACATCAGCCGTCAGCAAACCAACCTTACGACCTTTCGCGTCGCGCAGCGGAATGGCATACGTCGTCAGCAGTTCGTGTGCCACGGTATTGTCAAAATAGGGCTTCATCCAGTCACCATCATCTTTGGCCATGGCCTCTGTAAACCAGTCGGCCGTTAGGTAATCGAAGGTCTTGCTGCCAATCACACGCACATGAACACTTCCCGTCGTGTCGCGTCGGGCATAGGCTCCATACCAATGGCCACGCTGCGGATAGTAGTCGGAGGTGAACAGCAGGCCACAAGCCGCCAGACGGTTGTTGCGGCTGACGATGCGCAGTGCCTGAACCAGCATGCTGTCGGGTTCCGATAGGTCACGCTCCACATCATGGGCACTGTTCACAGCTGCCACATGTATGTCGCTCAGTACGCGTCGGATTTGTTCCTGTGTCTGTAGCATGATGCCCATGTAGCGTTCTTCGGCCTCTTCGGCCATGCCGAGCCTTACCATGGCATATACAACCGTGGTGATGGCTCCCATCGTGAGGAGCACTACGACCGTAATACGTCGCGTCAATCGTGCAGCAAACCGCTGAATCGTCTCTGCCCGATGAACTTTTATGTCGCGTTTTTCTCTCATTCCTATCGTTCTATACTTTATTATTATAGATAGAAAAATCCGTCAAAAGGAAAAAACGTCCGTTTCCAATGCTACAAAAATACATGTTTTCTCCTATATTTGCAAATATTCCGATGTTGAAGTTCTTGGATTCTTTGTTTGATGGACATAAGAGAAGCCGGTTCCTTGTTGGGGAACCGGCTTCTTTCGTTAGTATGTTATGAAAAATTTGAGAGAATTTGAAACTTCACAGTTTCGTTGATTGTTTTACTAAACTTGATTTTATAGAGAAAGCATAGAAAATTTTTCGTTATTTGATGAGCCCTACAGGCTGTATGGTAACGCCTCTTTGCTGGAGGGTGTCCATCTTGGTTGAGTCGGTTTTTACTACAGCCACGGAAACGCCTTCATGGGGGCGGGGGGTGTCGGCGAGTCGTCCGGCGGGCTCTGCTTTTTGCTCGATGGCCACCTGCATGGCATTGCCGAGCGTGAGGATAATGGCAACGATGGCAGCAGCGCGGAAGAGAGGCATGAGACGTTGCTTGAGGCTGATGGCCTTGGCTTTAGGAGCTTCTTTACCTTCGGTCATGGCCAGTATCTTCTGGTCGAAGTCGTCGCCGAGAACTTCGGTCTTTCGGGCTTCGTGCTCGTAGACGAACAGGTCTCTGTAGGGCAGCAGACTTGCAGGGACTTCTTTCTGGCAGAAGAACGCGCGTAGTATCTCCTCCTCTTCCAAGGAGGTGTTGCACGCCCAGTAGCGTTCTAACAGCAGTTCGATGTACTTATAGTCCATATTCTTCGATTTTCTGATACTTTTGTTTAATGGCCTGACGGGCGCGGAAGATGTTGACCTTGACTTGTTCTTCGCTGATGTCGAGTGCCTGTGCCACTTCTTTGTAGCTTTTTCCTTCGAAATCGCGCAGTTGGATGCAGCTGCGTTGTTTCTCTGGCAGGGAGTCGATGAGTTTTCTGACGAGCTGTATGCGGTCTTTCTGGATGGTCTTTTCTTGTGGGTTGGACGGTGCTGCGGGCTCATTGTTGTCTCCTTGCTCGATAGACAGGTTTTGTCGGTCTTTCCTTTTGAGGATGTCGAGGGCGAGGTTTCGGCATATTTTCAAGCTGAAGGCCTCTATGGAGTCAATCTGCGACCAGCTTTCACGTCGGTTCCAGACCTTGATGAGCGTTTCCTGGACGATATCCTCGGCTTCTACCGGGCTGAGTGTGATGCGAAGAGCGAGTCTGTAGAGCTCATTCTTCAGCGGCAACACGTCGTTTCGGAAACTGATATTCTTCATCTTCTCTCTATATGAAATGACGATTGTGTGATGGAAATGTTACAGCGTCGTCGGTTTTTAACGTCTTTTAAGGAACGATGACGGTCCCGTGGTGTCCGTCGATGGCGGTGGCGAGGGTGATGATGACACGGCTCACGCCTGCTTCTACGGCTTGGAGGGCATTTTCAATCTTTGGAATCATGCCTCCTGCAATGGTTCCGTCGGCCTGATAACGTTTGAAGTCGTCGCGGGTGATGCGCCCGATGACGCTGTCTTCGTCGTCGGGATTGGCCAGTACGCCTTTCTTCTCAAAGCTATAGATGAGGGTCGTGTCGTAGAAGGGTGCCAGGGCTTTGGCTGTCTCGGCGGCGATGGTGTCGGCATTGGTGTTGAGCAAATGTCCGTTGCCGTCGTGGGTGAGGGGAGCCATGACGGGTGTGATACCTTTGTCGATGAGCGCAGCAAGCATCTGGCCGTCGGCCTGATCCACATCGCCTACGAATCCGAAGTCTATACCATCCTTGAGGGGGCGTTTGTGGGAACGGATGACGTTGATGTCGGCTCCGGTGAGTCCTAGGGCGTTGATGCCGCAGGCCTGGAGCCGTGCCACGAGTTGCTTGTTGACGAGTCCGCCATAGACCATAGTGACGACTTCGAGCATGGGTGCGTCGGTGATGCGTCGTCCGTTGACCATTTGGCTTTCTATGCCGAGTGCGGCGGCCACCTTCGTTGCCCTGCGTCCCCCGCCGTGTACGAGAACCTTCTTGCCGTCAATGGCAGCGAAATCTTTTAGTAACTGAGAGAGCTGCAGCTCATCTTCGACTACAGCTCCTCCCACTTTGATGATGCTTAGCTTTTCTTTTTCCATGCGTTCTTATCTTTGTTGTTCAAACACTGAGCTCTACCTCCTACCTGATTATTCAAGATAGGTATATCCATAGAGTCCGCTCCGGTAGTTGTTCAGGAACTCTTTGCCCTCTTCGAGTGAAATCTTGCCTTGCTTCACGCTCTTTGTCACCCATATTTCGAGCTGGCGTACGAGTTTCTTCGGATTATACTGCACATAGTCGAGCACCTCTTCTACCGTCTCACCGTCGAAGATCTGGTCGATGTGGTAGTGCCCGTCCTTCACGGAGATATGCACGGCGTTGGTGTCGCCGAAGAGGTTGTGCATGTCGCCGAGGATTTCCTGATAGGCTCCTACGAGGAACACGCCGAGATAGTAGTCTTCGTTCTTTTTCAAAGCGTGTATGGGCAGCACATGAGCGTTGTGGCGTGAAGTCACGAAGTTGGCAATCTTGCCGTCGCTGTCGCAGGTGATGTCCTGCAAGGTAGCATTGCGTGTGGGGCGGTCGCAGAGCCGTTGTATGGGAACGATGGGGAACAGCTGGTCGATGGCCCATGAGTCGGGTAGCGACTGGAAGAGTGAGAAGTTGCAGAAGTATTTGTCTGCCAGCAGCTTGTCGAGCCCCTTCAGTTCCTCGGGAATGTGCTTGAGATGCTTGGTGAGGCTGTTGATTTCGTGGCAGACGCTCCAGTACATGGATTCGATTTCCGCCCGTGTCTTCAGGTCTACCATGCCGTGAGAGAAGAGATCCAGTGCTTCTTCGCGAATCTGCTCCGCATCGTGCCAGTCTTCAAGCATCGTGCGGGGATTCAGGTTGTCCCAGATGTCGTAGAGGTCCTTCACCAGTTGGTGGTCGGTGTCCTTTGCTTCGAATTCTTCAGGCATCTCAGGCAGTGAGGCCGTCTCCAGCACGTCGATGACGAGCACCGAATGGTGAGCCGTGAGCGACCGTCCGCTCTCGGTGATGAGGTTCGGATGAGGGATACCGTTCTTGTCGGAGGCTTCAACAAACTGGTAGATGCAGTCGTTGACATATTCCTGAAGAGAGTAGTTGACCGAACTCTCGCTTGAGGAGGAACGGGTGCCGTCGTAGTCAACACCCAGTCCGCCGCCACAGTCCACGAAGTCCACGTTGTAGCCCATCTTGTGGAGCTGCACATAGAACTGTGCGGCTTCGCGGAGTGCCGTCTGAATGCGCCGGATTTTGGTAATCTGGCTCCCGATGTGGAAGTGGATGAGGCGCAGGGAGTCGTGCATGTTCTTCTCGTCCAGGATGCGCAAAGCCTCGAGAAGTTCCGAACTTGTCAGTCCGAACTTCGATGCGTCGCCGCCGCTTTCCTCCCATTTGCCACTGCCGCTTGATGCCAGCTTGATGCGGATGCCCAGATTGGGCTTCACGTTGAGCTTCTTGGCTGCTTTGGCGATGATGTCCAGCTCGTTGAGTTTCTCCACGACGATGAAGATGCGCTTGCCCATTTTCTGTGCAAGCAGTGCCAGTTCGATGTAGCTCTGGTCCTTATAGCCGTTGCAGATGATGAGCGAGTCGCTTTGGCATTGTACGGCGATGACGGCATGGAGCTCCGGCTTGGAACCGGCTTCCAGTCCGAGATTGAATTTCCGACCATGGGAGATGATTTCTTCCACGACAGGTTGCATCTGGTTAACCTTGATAGGATAGATGATGAAGTTCTCGGCCTTGTAGTTGTATTCCTCCGATGCCTTCTTGAAACAGCTGGATGTCTTTTCAATGCGGTTGTCGAGGATGTCGGGGAAGCGTAGCAGCACGGGCGGAGTCACGTCGCGCAGCGACAGTTCGTCCATCACCTCACGCAGGTCTATCTGTGTCTGATCCTTGCATGGAGTGACGAAGATGTTGCCTTTCTCGTTGATTCCGAAGTACGAGGTGCCCCATCCGTTGATGTTGTACAGTTCTTTCGAGTCTTCAATCGTCCATTTCTTCATTGTCTTCTTGTTGTTGAGGGTTTCTTGATGATGTCAAGGCTGTTGCAGCCCCAGCATATGGATGGTTTCTTCCACCGACTGACCAATCTTGTCCGAGGAGTCGAGCAGGCTGATGTCAAGCGTATAGCGGGCTTTGGCATAGTAGGGCTCGCGTTGTTCCAGCTGTTGGCTGATAAAGGCTTTCAGCTCCTCGGGAGTCTTGTTCAGCAGTAGCGGGCGTACCCCTTTGGCCATTCTCAGATGGTTGTATAGCACCTCTGGTGTAGCCTTGAGGTAGAGGGTCTTCCCCTGTCCGTTCATGTAGTCCATGTTGTCGAAGAAACAGGGAGTGCCTCCGCCACAGCTGACCACGATGTCTTCAAATTCTGCCACCTCGTGGAGCATGTTTCGTTCGATGCGTCGGAATTCCTCCTCGCCGCGTTCGTCGAAGATTTCCTTGACGGTCTTGCGCATCCGGCTCTCGATATACCAGTCGAGGTCGTAGAAAGGTATGCCGAGCCGTGCCGCCAGGGCTTTGCCCACGGTGGTCTTTCCGGCTCCCATATATCCGATGATGATGATTCTGGTCATGGTCAGTGTCGTTTCGTGTCAGAAAAAGACAGGCAGGAGCCAGCGAGCAGACTGCTGTCCTTGCTCCCGACTCCTTGTCTCTGTGGCCGTGTGCCTAACTCTTTCTCCTGCGTACAGGCTTGCTGGGCGGTGCGGCGTTTACAATCTCCATGCATTCTTCGTAGGTCAGCTCAGCCGCATGGTCGTGCTGTGCCTTCGGAATGCGGTAGTTCTTACCGTCGTAAGTGATGTAGGGACCATAGCGGCCGTTCATCACTTCCATCTTCGGGTCTTCGTCGAAGCCCTTCAGATGGCGTTGCTCCTCCTGCTGGCGTTTCTCCTTGATGAGTTCCACGGCCTCTTCGAGGGTGATACGCATCGGATCGGCACCCTTCGGCAGGGAGACATACTTCTTCTGATGCAGCACATAGGGGCCGAAGCGTCCCGAACCGATGGTCACCGTGTCGCCTTCAAAGTCGCCGATGGTACGCGGCAGCTTGAACAGTTCCATAGCCTCTTCCAAGGTGATGGTCTCTATGCTCTTGTCCGAGGGTAGCTGGGCAAAGCGCGGCTTGTCCTTGTCTTCGGCAGAACCGATCTGCACCACCGGGCCGAAGCGTCCAATCTTCACGAATACGGGTTTGCCGGTTCCCGGTTCTGTGCCCAGCTGACGCTCGCCGGCCTTGTGTTCCGAGCGGGCATCCATCACTTTCTTCACTTCCGGCTCGAAGTGCTTGTAGAACGACATCATTTCTTTCGTCCATTCCTCCTTGCCTTCGGCTATCTTGTCGAACTCTTGCTCCACGTTGGCCGTGAAGTTGTAGTCCATGATGTCCGGGAAGTTCTCCATCAGGAAGTCGTTCACCACCATACCGATGTCGGTTGGGATGAGCTTGCCCTTGTCGGCACCTGCCATTTCCTTCCTTTGCTTACCTGCAACCCTTGTACCCAGCAAGGTGTCGACGGCAAACAGACGTTCCTCGCCTTTCTTGTCGCCCTTCTGGACGTACTCACGCTGCTGGATAGTGGAGATGGTCGGGGCGTAGGTTGATGGTCGGCCGATGCCCAGTTCTTCGAGTTTATGCACCAGCGAGGCTTCCGTATAGCGTAGCGGACCTTGCGAGAAACGCTCGGTGGAGACAATCTCACGGCGATCCAGCAGGTCGCCCGTGTTCAGTGGAGGCAGGATGTGCCCGAACTCTGTGTCGGTTTCTTCCTCGTCGTTGGTGATTCCGTAGACTTTCAGGAATCCGTCGAAGGTGATGACTTCTCCTTGTGCCAGGAAGGTGACCGTCGACGGTTGGATGGCGGTGCCTGCCGGAGGCAGTATTTCTATCTCCACGGTGGTCTTCTCGATTTCCGCATCTGCCATCTGTGAGGCAGCTGTGCGCTTCCAGATCAGTTCGTAGAGTCGCTTTTCCTGTGCTGTGCCCTCTATCTTGATGTTGTCCATGTAGGTGGGACGGATGGCTTCGTGAGCCTCCTGGGCACCTTTCGAACTGGTATGGTAGTTGCGTGGACGGCTGTATGCTGCTCCGTAGAGTTTTGTAATTTCCTCCTTGCTGGCTCCGATGCACAGTTTCGAAAGATTCACGCTGTCCGTACGCATATAGGTGATGCGTCCGCTTTCATACAAGCGTTGGGCAATCATCATCGTCTGGCTCACGGTGAAGCCCAGACGGCGTGCTGCCTCCTGTTGCAGCGTAGACGTCGTGAAGGGCGGCGCAGGCGTACGCTTCAGCGGTTTCTTCGTTACGGAAGCCACGCGGAACCGTGCATCCTTGCATGCTTCGAGGAAAGCCACGGCTTCGTCGTGCTTCTTGAAGCGGTGGGACAGCTCGGCTTTCACCTCCGACTGCGACCCGTCGTCGTGGGTAACGGCAAAGATGGCATTCACGCGGTAGTATGGTTCACTCTTGAAAGCCTGGATTTCGCGCTCGCGTTCTACGATGAGGCGCACCGCAACGCTCTGTACACGTCCTGCCGACAACGACGGTTTGACCTTGCGCCACAGCACCGGCGAGAGTTTGAAGCCCACCAGACGGTCCAGCACGCGGCGTGCCTGCTGTGCGTTTACGAGGTTCATGTCCAGCCGCCGGGGGTTCTCGATGGCCTCCAGGATGGCCGGCTTGGTGATTTCGTGAAACACGATACGGTTTGTATTGGCCTCGTCCAGACCCAGCACCTCGCACAGGTGCCATGAGATAGCTTCTCCCTCGCGGTCCTCATCGGAAGCCAGCCACACCTTTTTGGCGGCTTTTGCGTTCTTGGCGAGTTCTCCAACGAGTTTCTTCTTCTCGTCAGGAATCTCATAGTCCGGCTCCAGCGTATCCATGTCGATGCTGATTTCTTTCTTCTTCAGGTCGCGGATATGGCCGTAACTCGACATCACCTTGAAGTCTTTTCCAAGGAATTTCTCGATGGTCTTGGCCTTGGCGGGGCTTTCTACAATGACTAAGTTTTCTTGCATAATCTTCACTTCTGATGTTCGTCATAGGAGTTCGGAGACACCGCTGTGTTCGTCTCCCTGTCTCCTTCTACAGGTTTTCAAGGGCGCAAAAGTATAAAAAACTTTTCCATACACCTTATTATATATATAAATTTTCTATTTTTTTAA
>CAMHEA010000022.1 GCA_946184025.1 uncultured Prevotella sp. | reverse complement strand
AGGCAAGCCGCTCAAGGCCCTCATTTTTGACTCCGTTTACGATTCTTACCGCGGCTGAAATAATATAGTATAGAAAAAGAATGAATTTGGATATTTTGACAGCCATTTCGCCTATTGATGGCCGTTATCGGGGTAAAACAGAGAGTTTGGCAGATTTCTTTTCGGAGTATGCACTAATCCGTTATCGGGTTCGTGTGGAGATTGAATACTTCATCACGCTGTGTGAGTTGCCGTTGCCGCAGCTTGCATCCTTCGATGGTGGATTGTTCGACCGGCTGCGTGACATCTATCGGAACTTTGATGAGGTTGCTGCTGCGCGTGTGAAAGAAATCGAGCAGACGACAAACCATGACGTGAAGGCTGTCGAATATTACATCAAAGAGGAATTCGACAAGTTAGGAGGACTGGATGCCTATAAGGAGTTCATCCACTTTGGCCTTACGTCTCAAGACATCAACAACACCAGCGTTCCCCTGTCCGTCAAGGAAGCACTGGAGCAAGTCTATGTTCCGCAAGTGGAAGAGCTTATCGGACAGCTGCGTGACTATGCCGAAGCGTGGAAAGACGTGCCCATGCTGGCCAAGACCCATGGTCAGCCCGCCTCTCCCACACGTCTGGGTAAGGAGGTAATGGTGTACGTCTATCGCTTGACGGAACAGCTTGAAGCTTTGAAAGGCTGCCGGTTTACGGCTAAGTTCGGTGGAGCCACGGGCAACTTCAATGCCCACCATGTGGCCTATCCCTCATACGACTGGCGGGCTTTTGGTAATCGCTTTGTGAGTGAGAAACTTGGGCTCGAGCGCGAACAGTATACTACGCAAATCAGCAACTACGATCATCTGGGCGGAGTCTTCGATGCGATGCGCCGCATCAATACCATCATCATTGACCTTGACCGTGATTTTTGGATGTATATATCCATGGAATACTTCAAGCAAAAGATCAAGGCGGGCGAAGTGGGTTCCAGTGCCATGCCGCATAAGGTGAATCCGATAGACTTCGAGAACTCAGAAGGCAATCTCGGCGTGGCCAATGCCGTGCTGCAATTCCTTGCCCAGAAGCTGCCGGTGAGCCGTTTGCAGCGCGACTTGACCGACAGTACGGTTCTCCGCAATGTCGGTGTGCCCTTCGGCCATGGTGTCATTGCCATCCAGAGCACGCTCAAAGGACTTCGCAAGCTCATCTTGAACGAAGAGGCTATAGCCCGGGATCTTGATGATACTTGGGCCGTCGTGGCTGAAGCCATCCAGACCATTCTTCGCCGTGAGGCCTATCCGCATCCCTATGAGGCTCTGAAGGCACTGACGCGCACTAACGAAAAGATGACGGCTGAGACCATCCACGCCTTCATCCAGACACTGGATGTCAGCGATGCGGTCAAGGCTGAACTTGCAGCGATTACCCCCCATAATTATACAGGAGTCTGAAACAACGTATAATACCATATTATATAATAAATAGAGAAAAATGTATTCACCAGGCCGTGAGGCCCTAAAAAGAAAGAAATTATGTCTGAAGAATTAGAAAAGAATGTAGAACAGTCTGCAGAGAACCATGAAGGCAGCCGTGAGGGCTACGCTCCGGCAGGCTCGTCAAGCAATTACCAAAGAGATTATCGTGCAGGAGGTCGCCCTCAGCGTCCCCGTATTCACACTACCCGCGCCTATAGCAGCGACCGTGGAAAGGCCGGCGACGAAGGCGGATTCCGTCCGGAAGGCTTCGGCAATGGCTTGCAGAACAACAATCCGCGTCCCCAAGGAGGCTATCGTCCGCGTTACAACAGTAACAACAACGGAGGCTACCAGCCTCGTGGCAACTATCAGCCGCGTCCGCAGCAGGGCTATTGTCCCCGATACAACAATCCAGAAGGAGAAGAGGGAGGCTACCAGCCCCGTCAGAACAACTACCAGCCCCGTGGCAACTACCAACCGCGTCCGCAGCAGGGCTATCGTCCGCGCTACAACAACAATCCGGAAGGTGAGGAGGGAGGCTATCAGCCCCGTCAGAACAACTATCAGTCGCGTGGCGGCTATCAGCAGCGCGGCGGTTACAACAACTCCCGTGGTGGCTATCAGCAGCGCGGTGGCTACAACAACAGCCGTGGTGGGTATAACAACAATCGCGGCGGCTACAACAACAATCGTGGCTACAAGAAAGGAAACAGTACCTACGATCCCAATGCCAAGTATTCGCTGAAGAAGCGTATTGAATATAAGGAAGAGCACATTGACCCGAACGAGCCGTTGCGCTTGAACAAATTCCTGGCCAATGCAGGCATTTGCAGCCGTCGCGAGGCCGACGAGTTCATCCAGGCAGGTGTCGTCAAGGTCAACGGCGAGGTCGTTACCGAACTGGGTACAAAGGTTCTGCGTTCCGACGAAGTGCTGTTCCACGACCAGCCCGTCAGCATTGAGAAGAAAGTATATGTGCTTCTCAACAAACCGAAGGACTATGTCACCACCAGCGACGATCCGCAGCAGCGCAAGACCGTCATGGACTTGGTGAAAGACGTATGCCCTGAGCGCATCTATCCCGTAGGACGGCTCGACCGAAACACCACCGGCGTGCTCCTGTTGACCAACGACGGCGATCTGGCATCCAAGCTCACGCATCCGAAATTCCTCAAGAAGAAAGTCTACCACGTCTACCTCGACAAGAATGTCACTGCACACGACATGCAGCAGATTGCCGAAGGCATCACACTCGACGACGGTGAGATCCACGCCGATGCCATTGAGTATGCCAGCGACACCGACAAGAGCCAGGTAGGCATTGAGATCCACTCCGGCAAGAACCGCATAGTGCGCCGCATCTTCGAAAGTCTCGGCTACCGTGTGGTCAAGCTCGATCGGGTGCAGTTTGCCGGACTGACCAAGAAGAACCTGCGCCGCGGCGACTGGCGATTCCTTACCGAGAAGGAAGTAGACATGCTCCGCATGGGCGCATTCGAATAGACAAAGCATGAAAAGGCCGCGGGGCGTTCCAGCGGCCTTTCCGTTTTTCTATAAACCAGAAAGAGAACAAGACAGATGAAAAGGACAAAAGTCGTCGATGCGTTGCAAAGCACCGACTATGGTAAGCAGATAAACGTAAAAGGATGGGTGCGTACCCATCGCAGTAGCAAGGCCGTTGACTTCATTGCATTGAACGACGGCTCTACCATCAAGAACATTCAGCTCGTCGTAGACCCTGCGAAGATGGACGAGGAACTTCTCAAGAGCATCACCACAGGAGCCTGCATCAGTGCCGTCGGAACCCTGGTAGAGAGCCAGGGCAAGGGGCAGACCGTTGAAATCCAGTGCGAAAGCATCGAACTCTACGGCCTCTGCGGCAGCGACTATCCCATGCAGAAGAAGGGGCAGAGCTTCGAATACATGCGTCAGCATGCTCACATGCGTCTCCGCACCAATACCTTCGGAGCCGTCATGCGCATCCGCCACAACATGGCCATCGCCATCCACAAGTATTTCCACGACCACGGCTTCTTCTATTTCCATACGCCGCTCATCACGACGAGCGATGCCGAGGGAGCAGGGCAGATGTTCCAGGTAACCACCAAGAACCTCTACCGCCTGGAGAAGGACGAAGACGGAAAGATTATCTACGACGATGACTTCTTCGGAAAAATGACTTCACTCACCGTCAGCGGACAGCTTGAAGGCGAACTTGGTGCCACGGCTCTCGGAGCCATCTACACCTTCGGCCCCACCTTCCGCGCAGAGAACTCCAACACACCCCGCCACCTGGCCGAGTTCTGGATGATTGAGCCCGAAGTGGCTTTCATCGACCTGAACGACCTTATGGACTTGGAGGAAGACTTCATCAAATACTGCGTGCGATGGGCACTCGACAACTGCAAGGACGACCTCGCCTTCCTCAACCAGATGATTGACAAGACCCTCATCGAGCGGCTCGAAGGCGTGCTGAAAGACGATTTCGTGCGCCTCCCCTATACCGAAGGCATCAAGATTCTGGAGGAAGCCGTCAAGGCCGGACACTCATTCGAGTTCCCCGTATCATGGGGTATGGACCTCGCCAGCGAGCACGAACGCTACCTCGTTGAGCAGCACTTCAAGAAGCCTGTCATTATGACCGACTATCCGAAGGACATCAAAGCCTTCTACATGAAGCTCAACGACGACGACAAGACCGTTCAGGGCACCGACGTCCTCTTCCCGCAGATCGGCGAAATCATCGGCGGTTCCGTCCGTGAGGAGAACTATGACAAGCTGATGAGCGAAATAGAACGCCGCCATATTCCTATGAAAGACATGTGGTGGTACCTCGACACACGCAAGTACGGAACCTGCCCGCACGGCGGCTTCGGCTTGGGCTTCGAGCGACTCATCCTCTTTGTCACCGGCATGCAGAACATCCGCGACGTGATTCCCTTCCCCCGCACCCCGAAGAGTGCTGAGTTCTAAAGGAAGGGGAAGTCCTCCGCATCGTGTAAAGGATAAAAGCGCGACAGCTTTCCGACTTGATTCGGTCAGCTGTCGTGCTTTTTTTCTGATCACTTCTTTGCATGGCTGTTACCATGGAAAGCCCCCCTTCGGCTTGCCTATATTCCTTTCATCGATCGAATGAGCCTCAGTCGTGAGAATTTTTAATTTATTAATTCTCAAAAAATAAATTATTAATTCTGAAAAAATAAATTAAAAATTGTTGCGGCTGAAGCTGTTTTGCTAACTCGCTGATGCTCAGAGAGTTGATGGGGGCTTCCAAACGGATAACAATCCGTTCCTTGCTGCCTATAGAAAAGGCTTTCCGGCAGGTCGCCGGAAAGCCTTTCTTTCTTGATGGTCAGTCCTGTTGGCTGGAAACTGACTTTATTTGATGTTGCCCACCTTGTACAGATATTCGGCAATCTGTACGGCGTTGAGGGCTGCGCCCTTGCGAATCTGGTCGCCGGAGAGCCACAGTGTGAGGCCGTTTTCATTGGCCAGGTCCTTGCGGATGCGTCCTACATACACGTCGTCGAGGCCGGCTGTTTCCAGCGGCATGGGATAGATGCGGTTGGCCGGATCGTCCTTGAGCGTCACGCCGGGTGCGGCGGCCAGTGCCTTGCGGGCATCCTCTACGCTGACGGGGCTTTCGGTCTCCATCCATACGCTTTCCGAGTGGCTGCGCAGGGAGCTTACGCGCACGCAGGTGGCACTTGTCTTCACGTCGGAGTGCATGATTTTCTGTGTCTCGTTGAACATCTTCATCTCCTCTTTCGTGTAGTCGTTGTCGCAGAATACGTCAATCTGCGGAATCACGTTGTAGGCCAGCTGTACGGGGAACTTGCTGATGGTCTTGGCTTCTCCGTCCTCGACGAGCTCCTTGTATTGCTGTTGCAGCTCTGCCATGGCCGCAGCTCCGGCACCGCTGGCACTCTGGTAGCTGCTGACGTGGATGCGCTTGATGTGCGACAGCTTTTCGATGGGTTGCAATACCACCACCATCATAATCGTCGTACAGTTCGGATTGGCAATGATGTTGCGCGGACGGTCGAGCGCGTCGGCGGCATTCACCTCGGGAACGACCAATGGCACGTCCTTGTCCATGCGGAAGGCACTTGAGTTGTCAATCATTACCGTGCCGTATTTCGTGATGGTCTCGGCAAAATCCTTCGACGTACCGCCGCCGGCTGATACGAAGGCCACGTCGATATCCTTGAAGTCGTCGTTGTGTTGCAGCAGTTTCACCTCGTATTCCTTACCCTTGAAGGTGTATTTTCGGCCGGCACTGCGCTCCGAGCCGAACAGCACGAGTTCATCGATGGGGAAATTTCTCTCTGCGAGGATGCGCAGGAACTCCTGTCCTACGGCTCCGCTTGCACCTACAATTGCTACTTTCATCTTCGTTTCTTTTATGGGTCGCCGGCTGTTGTGCCTGCAACGATGTTACTTTTCGGGTGCAAAATTACACATTTTCGTCCGATTAATCGAGTATTTGATATTTTTTTTGTTCCTTTGCAGTACAAAATGCAATAGTAACCGATTTCTATGCCGAGTCTGACGCAGTATTTTCCGATTACCGACCCTACGTTGATTTTCTTCGTAGTGTTGCTGATTATCCTCTTCGCGCCTATCGTGATGGGACGGTTGCGCATTCCGCACATCGTGGGAATGGTGCTGGCCGGCGTGCTGGTGGGCGAGTATGGGTTGGACATCTTGCAGCGCGATGCGTCGTTCGAGCTCTTCGGCAAGGTGGGACTGTTGTATATCATGTTCCTGGCGGGCTTGGAGATGGATGTGGAAGGCTTCAAGAAGAATGTGCGCAAGGTAGCGTTCTTCGGGCTGCTCACCTGTCTGCTGCCGTTTCTGTTCACCTTTCTGGCCTGTTGGCATTTGCTTCACTATTCAGTCACGGCCTCGTTGATGCTCGGTGCACTGATGGCTTCCAACACGCTGGTGGCCTATCCCATCGTGGGACGCTATGGCTTGCAGCGTCACATGGCTTCTACGCTCAGCGTCGGAGCCACGATGATGTCGCTGTTCGTCGCCCTGGTCATCATGGCTGCGATTGTCAACAGCTATGGTTCGGCCTCGGGCGGGCTTGCCTTCTGGTTGCTCTTCACGCTGAAGTTTGCCGCTTTCTGTGCGGGAATGTTCATTTTCGTGCCGAAACTGACGCGCTGGTTCCTCCGGCGATACAGCGACGCGGTGATGCAGTTCATCTTTGTACTGGCCATTCTGTTCCTGAGCGCGGCGTTGTCCGATTGGATTGGTCTTGAGGGCATCTTCGGAGCCTTCCTGGCGGGGCTCATCCTGAATCGTTTCATCCCCAGCGTGTCGCCGTTGATGAACCGCTTGGAGTTCACCGGCAACGCACTCTTCATTCCCTATTTCCTTATTGGCGTGGGAATGCTCATCAACCTGCGGCTGCTGTTTCAAGGTAGCGGTGTGTTGTGGGTGTTCTTCGTCATCACTGTGTTCGGAACGCTTGGCAAGGCGGGTGCCGCCTATGTCTCGGCGTTCTTCAGTCGTTTCCCGTTTGCATGGGGGCACCTGATGTTCGGACTCACTTCAGCCCATGCCGCAGGTGCCATTGCCATGGTCATGGTGGGACATGAGCTTGAGATTGCGCCCGGCGAGCATCTCTTGGGCGATGATGTGCTCAACGGTGTGGTCATTATGATTCTCTGTACCTGTATCGTTTCGACGCTGATGACTGAGCGTTCGGCCATCGCCATCCGTCTGAAGGAGAAAGACGACGTTGTAGAAGAGCAGCTGCGGTTGGACGACGAGAAGATGTTGCTGCCCGTAAAGTATCCTGAGTATGCTGATAATCTGCTGGAAATGGCTTTGATGATGCGCAATCCGAAGCTCAGCCGCGGCATGGTGGCACTCAATGTGGTCTACGACGATGTGAATGCGGCGAAGAATCAGGGCGAAGGCCGGCGGCTGCTGGAGCACCTTCAGCAGATGGCCAGTGCGTCTGACGTGGCACTGACGACGCAGGTCCGCATTGCAGCGAACATCGCCAACGGCATCAAACACGCCTTCAAGGAGACGCAGGCATCGGAAATCATCATGGGACTGCACTTCCACAAGGAGATTTCCACGAAGTTCTGGGGACAGTTTACGCAGAGCTTGTACAACGGATTGAGCCGTCAGATTGTCATTGCACGCATCATGCAGCCGCTGAACACCATCCGGCGCATTCAGGTGGCAGTTCCGTCGCGTGCCGAATTCGAGCCCGGCTTCTACCGTTGGTTGGAGCGTCTGACCCGCATGGCAGGCAATCTGGACTGTCGCATACAGTTCCACGGACGCGAAGAGAGCCTCACCCTCATCCGGGAGTATGTCCGCAACCGGCATCCTAACGTCCGCATGGAGCTCACTCCGATGGGACACTGGAACGAACTGCCTGAGTTGGCTGCTGCCATCAACGAAGATCACATGTTCGTTGTGGTCACGGCGCGCAAGGGTACGGTCTCCTACAAGAATGCCTTGGAGCGTTTGCCCGATGAAATCAACCGCTATTTCTCCGGAAAGACGCTGATGATCGTCTTCCCCGACCAATACGGCGCATCCGACGAAGCCATGACCTTTGCTCAGGCACAGCACACCGAGGAGCGTTCTATCTACGAAGAGATTCTCGGCTGGGCCGGCAAGCAGCTTAACAAGATGTAGGCGGCTGGACGGTGCGGCCTCCTGTCGGCACGACAGATACTTAAAGACAAGACAACAGACAAACAAATATGATTGACATCAAGAATATAACGAAGAGTTTCGGTTCGCTTCAGGTGCTCAAGGGCATCGACCTGCACATCGGCAAAGGCGAGGTGGTGAGCATCGTGGGACCCAGTGGAGCCGGAAAGACCACCCTCTTGCAGATCATAGGAACCTTGGACCGTCCCGATGCGGGCTCCGTCTGCGTCGACGGCATTGATACGACCGCCCTCAAGGGACGCAAGCTGAGCGACTTCCGTAACCGCCATTTGGGCTTTGTGTTCCAGTTTCACCAGCTGTTGCCGGAGTTTACGGCTGTCGAGAACATTATGATTCCGGCCTTTATCGGCGGTGCCGGACATCAGGAAGCCCGTCGTCGTGCCGACGAACTGCTTGCATTCATGGGGCTTACCGACCGCGCAGACCATAAGCCCAACGAACTGTCGGGCGGCGAAAAGCAGCGAGTGGCTGTGGCACGCGCCCTCGTCAACCATCCCGCCGTTATCCTTGCCGACGAGCCTTCTGGCTCGCTCGACTCGCGAAACAAGCAGGAACTTCACCAGCTTTTCTTCGACTTGCGCGACCGGTTCGGCCAGACCTTTGTCATTGTGACCCACGATGAGGAATTGGCCACGCTCACCGACCGCACCATTCACCTCCGCGACGGCATAATCGTGCCCGACCCGAAGGTGGAAACCGCCCCGTCCGATACCCCTGAAACCCTTTGAAAAGAACGACTATGCGCATTAGATTGGGAGACTACAATACAATGACCGTCACCCGGGCTGTAGATTTCGGCCTGTATCTTGACGGTGGCGACGTGGGCGACATCCTGTTGCCCCAGCGCTATGTGCCGGCAGGCACGAAAGTGGGCGACGAGCTCGAAGTGTTCATCTATCTGGATCAGGAAGAACGGCCCGTGGCCACTACCGAACGGCCTTTGGCCCGTGTGGGTGACTTTGCTTTCCTGGAGTGTTCGTGGGTCAATGAGTATGGTGCCTTCCTTTCATGGGGGCTGATGAAAGACCTTTTCTGTCCCTTCCGCGAGCAGAAACGCCGCATGGAGAAAGGCGAAAAGTACATCGTCTACGTCTACATTGACGAGGAGAGCTACCGCATTGCTGCCTCAGCCAAGGTCGAACGCTACCTCAGTGAGAGCGTGCCGCCTTATGTGGAGGGCGACAAAGTGCAGCTGCTGGTGCAGCAGAAGACCGACCTCGGATTCAAAGTCATTGTCGACAACCAGTTCCGCGGTCTGGTCTATGACAATCAGGTGTTCCGCCAGCTCCACACCGGCGACCGGCTGCCGGGCTATGTCGCTGCCGTCAGACCTGACGGAAAGCTCGACATCCGGCTCCAGCCCACAGGCCGTAAACAGACCGAAGACTTTGCCGAAGTGCTGCTGCGCTACCTTCAGGAGCATGGCGGCGTGTGCGACTTGGGCGACAAGAGCGAAGCCGAGGACATCAAACGCCTGTTCCAGGTGAGCAAGAAAACCTACAAACGGGCTGTGGGCGACCTCTACAAACGCCGTCTCATCACCGTCGCTCCCCTTCAGATCAAGCTTGTTTAGCCTTGCGCGCGTATATATAAATAAGGTGTAAGACATGCAGGAACAGTTCATCCGCACCCAGATGCTGCTTGGTGCCGCCGCTATCGACACGCTCGCCCATGCGCGCGTGGCCGTTTTCGGTGTGGGCGGCGTGGGCGGCTATGCCGTGGAAGTGCTGGCGCGCAGTGGCGTGGGAGCCATAGACCTTATCGACAACGACCGCGTAGCCCTCTCCAACTTGAATCGTCAGATTATTGCACTTCATTCTACCGTCGGCAAACTCAAGGTAGACGTGGCCGCAGAACGCATCCGCGACATCCATCCGCAGTGCATTGTCCGCACGTTTCCCACTTTTTATCTTCCAGCTGAGGCCGAACGGTTTGATTTTTCGCAATACGACTATGTCGTTGACTGCATTGACACCGTCACGGCGAAGCTCGACCTGGCTCGCAGGTGCCACGCTCTCGGCGTGCCGATTATTGCCAGTATGGGAGCTGCCAACAAACTGGATGCCACTGCGTTTCGGGTGGCAGACATCTATGAGACGCAGATGGATCCGCTGGCTAAGATTCTTCGAAAGAAGCTGCGCAAGTTGGGCGTAGACCATCTCAAGGTGGTCTACAGCGAAGAACCGCCACTTGCTCCATTGGTGCTTTCCGAAGAAGCGGACGCACCCGTTGCGGCCGTAACTGAGGCGGACAGCCCGTCCCGTCGTCGTCCCGTTCCTGCCAGCAATGCCTTCGTGCCAGCCGCTGCAGGGCTCATTGCCGGCGGCGAAGTGGTGAAAGACCTCCTCCGTAAGGCCGGTACGTTGCGCACAGAATCCTCCTCGCCGTCGTCCGTCGGCTAAAAATGGCCTCGGCAGGAGGAACAGAATCCCTTCTTTCTACATGCCCTTTCCTGACGTTCGAACCGCGCTCGTCAGGCGTTTGTACGAGACTCATGTTGCGACTGAGCCTTAGTCGCAACAATTTTTAATTTATTAATTAAGAAAAAATAAATTAAAAATTCTGAATTAATAAATTAAAAATTCTCACGACTGAAGCCGCTTTGTTAAGTTGTTGAGGCTCAGAGGATTAGCAGGATGGGCCTTTTTGCTTCTGAACCGTGGGTCGCTGGCATGGCAAACAGGGGCGTTGAGGGTGTTCCTTTGGCCTTTTCCTTGAAAAAAACAAGGGACGGATGGTGGTGTTTTACAGAATAATCGTATCTTTGCAAGTGTAACTAAAAAGACGGAAGCGATGAAAAACAACATCAGGAATGGACTCATGGCCGTGATGCTGACAGCCTGTTGCAGTGTGGCGACGGCGCAGACGGTTGCCGATGTGGTCAAGGAGATGCGTGCCGATTGGCGCAATGGCAGCGAAACGACCTGTCGTGAAGTGCTGGAGAAGCAAACGGCAAAGGACCTGGCACAACGTTCGGAACCGCTACAGACGCATACGCCGAAGGAGCTGATGGCTCAGCCGCTCTTCTGGCTCAACGGCTCGGCACTCTATATCTCGCTCGATGCCGACGAAACGGGGCGCAGTCTGACGGTGGCTCCCTACCGCAGTGAGGAGGGCAAGGTGTATCGCCTGTCGCTGCAAGGCGGTATGCTTTCCGTGAAAGGGCTCAAAGGCGGTTCGGCCACCTATGAGCAGGTGGGCGATTGGCGGCTGCTGGTCATCCGTAATGCCCAGAAGAAAGCCGTTGATGTGTTCATCGGTACGGAACGGGATGACTATGAGGGGGCGCGCATGGATGTCTTCCGCGATGCCCATGCTGTCTACGACGGCCACTACGTTACGGCGCAGGGTGAGCATGCCGTTTTCGGGTTGCGCCCAGACTTCTATGCGTGCGAAAACGATGTCAGCGATCCGGGGCTGTTCTTCCTCTGGCCGATGAAGAAAGACCGCTATACAGACCTGCTGGCCTATGGCGGCGGCAGAGTGAGCCACGGCAAGCCTGGCAGTGGCGACAAACCGGGTGAAGGGCGTTCTGGTGCCATCATGGAGGAGATGCTGTGGCGTGTGGCTCCTACGTCGGACGGTGTGCGGGTATGGGTGTTGCGCGACCAAGAGGAGGTCAGCCATTTTCCTGCGTTCTCCCGCCGGCTGATGAAGATGGCGAAGGTGGCCGGTCCCTATGCCGATGTGCCGGGCAAGTGGGGCTTTGCCAGTGTGCGTCCGTTGTCGACGGGCATGCTGGAACGCTTTCCTAAGAGTGCGTTGCTGCTCATGCGCAAGGAGATCTACGCCCGCCACGGCGACACTTTTAAGGATCCGGAGATTCAGGCTTACTTCGACCGTCAGCCATGGTACAAAAAAAGCGGTCAGCCTGTGGCGCTGACCGATGTGGAACGGCTTAACAACCAGCTTATCCAAGCCGTAGAAGTCACAAAACCCGACAATCGGCTGAATCAGATCAGCTATAACTATTCGGGCATGGCACGTCCGTTGTTTGGCGATATGACGCTGACGCGCGACAAGGACAATCCCGCGAAGGCTACGCTGTCGTGGAATGGCTATGACGGGGAACGGAAACACGAGGTCACGGCGGTTTGGCTCGACGAGCTGGATGCCATCATCAAGGAGGAAAACATGCTGGACTATGCAGCCAGCTATACCCTGAATATGCAGGTTCTGGACGGCTATGGATGGTCGTTCCGTGTGGAATATGAGGAAGATTCTTTCTCGTCGGAGGGAAGGAACGCCGGGCCGGAGAATGCGGAAGGCCTGCACAAGGTGGAAAGGTATCTCACGGAGAAGTGCAGTGAGGTGAGTGGCATGTCTGACGGCGAATAGCTACCGGTGCTTCTGGTAGTAGTCGGCAGCCGCTTTGATGTTGGCCTTGACCGCTTTCGACGAGTAGGTGGCCCCCGTTACGCCGTCAATGTCGTTCTTGGCGGCTTTCGTCACCTTCATTCCCTCTGCCTTTGGCAGCAGGGTCTGCTTCACTTTGGCAAAGAACTTGGGTGTTTCCTGGTTCTTGAGCGGTACTATTTTCACAATCTTTGACCCCTTGAAGTGTACTTCGAGGGGTGTTGCGCCCTTAAATCCTTTCACGTCGGCACACAAAGAGGTGGTGTTGACGACGTAGGTGCCATCGGCTTGTTTGCGCATGATGTTGTTTTGTTGTCCGGCAGCCCATGCCACGCTGGCAGTCAGGGCGATGGCGGCCCATGTTGCGGCCGCAATGGTTCTTTGGTGTTTCATTTTTCAATCTTTAAGTTGGTTGCAAAGTTACAAAAAAAAACGAGAGTTCTGGAAAGGGGAAAACACTTTTTTCCATTCCATAACCGAGTGACCGTAACTTCGGCAAAGCCAAAGTTACAAAAAAATGGCATTTTGCAGAAATTATTTTGAATTTCGTTGATTTTGTTTGCATATCTTTTCAGTTTGTGTTACTTTTGCACCGAAAAATCGAAAAGCCTATTTCCTATGACCGAGAAGCTGGAACACTTTATCCCGATAACGTTGGACGAGATGAAAGGCATCCGACTGATGAACCGGACGGATACCAAGTTCGTCACGACACGGGCACGGCTGGCCATGCTTCTGGATATGGCCAGGGGTGAGTATCGTGTGCAGGAGACATTGGGGGAGCGCAACATACGCTATCAGACAACTTATTTCGACACGGAGGGACTGGAGATGTACCATGCACATCAGGCAGGAAGGCTCAACAGGCAGAAGATTCGCTTCCGCACCTACGTCTCCTCGCAGTTGCAGTTCATGGAGGTGAAGACCAAGAACAACCACGGGCGCACCAAAAAGAAACGCATTCATGTGGAAGACATGGATTTGTGTGACAGGGAGAAATGTGCGTTTCTCCGTGAACATCTCCGTTATGACGTGCAGACGTTACGTCCTGCCGTGTGGAACAGCTTTGACCGCATCACGCTGGTGAATCAGGCAAAGACGGAACGGCTGACCATTGACACCAACTTGCATTTCCGTCGGCTGACAACCGGGCAGGAGAAGCATGCCGAGGATTTGGTCGTCATCGAGCTGAAACGCGACGGGCTGTGTCCATCTCCCATTCTGGCGATGCTCCGCGAACTGCGAATCTTCCCTCACGGATTCAGCAAATACTGCATGGGGATGGCTCTGACCGACGATGAGTTGCGCAAAAACCGCATCAAACCCAAGCTCATCGAAGTGGAGAAGACGATGCGTCGCGATGGTGCCAGCCTGCACTTGTCGCTGTAGACGGAGACGCCACAGAACTGAGGAAACTGTCTTTTTAAGGTACCTGACAAATAATAACTAAGGATATGAATATGTTTGATCTGACATTGTCAACGGAGTTTTTCCACATGCTGGTGCGTTTGTTCATCTGCATCGTGGTGAATCTGCTGGTTATCGACCGCCTTTACTACAAGAAGAGTCGCCGACGTGAATTCTATTTCACTTTCATGTTGATTTCGATTGCCATCTTCCTGCTGGTGTTCTTTATGATTTTCGTGCTTGAAGACATGAAAGGCAAGACGGGCATCGGCATCGGTATCGGCCTGTTTGGTATCTTCTCCATCATGCGCTATCGCACAGATTCCATGCCGGTGAGGGAGATGACCTATCTGTTTGTACTCATTGCGCTGTCTGTGGTCAATGCCTTGGCTGAAAACGTGTCGTTGCTGGAGTTGCTGCTGACCAACATCATCGTCGTGGCTGCAATATGGCTGTGTGAGACCCGATTGAAGATTCGCCCTTGTAAGATGATCCAATACGACCGCATCGAACTGGTGAAACCCGACCGCAGGGATGAACTGAAGGCCGATTTGGAGGAGCGTCTGGGGCTGAAAGTAAAATCGGTGGAGGTCGGCGGCATCGACATGCTGCGCGACATGGCTATCCTCAAAGTGTATTACGAGGACGAAAAGATGCGGGTGAGCAACAGCGTGGACGGAAAAGTAAAGCTGAAGTTTACGGAACTCACCGAAAACGAGGCTAACTAAAAGACAGAAAGACATGAGAAAGATACTCCTCATCATAGCTATGCTGCCCCTGCTGGCACATGCACAAGGCTCCGACTTCGGCATCTGGACATCGCTCGGAGCCACTAAGAAGCTCGACAAGAAGTGGACGGTAGGACTGGAAGCCGAGTTACGAAACCGAAACGACTCGAAAACCATCTCCCGATGGACGGGAGAAGTTTCCGCTTCCTATAAAATACAGCCATGGCTGAAAGCGTCGGCAGCTTATAAGCTCATCGACGACAATAACCGTGAGAAGATAACCTACCACACTGACGGCTCAGAGAACAACTGGCGGCCGTCATACTGGGGACTGAAGCATCGCGTCAGCCTTTCACTGACAGGCTCCGTGGACCTCGGCGGCTGGAGTCTGTCGCTCCGTGAACGTTGGCAGTACACCTATCGGCCTGAGAAAGTAACTTCCCGCTATGATTTCGACAATGAATGGTGGGAGAAAACGACGGTGAAAGGCAAGGGAAAGAACATCCTGCGGAGTCGCCTGCAAGTGGAATACAACATTCCGAAGTGCAAGATTGATCCCTTTGCTCATGTCGAACTCTTCAACGCCTGGAACATCCAGAAGGTGCGCTACACCCTCGGAGCCGACTGGAAACTGCAAAAACGGCATGTCGTGACAGCCTTCTATCGGTATCAAGACGTGAACGGTGACGACGATGACAACGATCCCGACAGCCACATTCTGGGCTTAGGCTATACCTATAAATTCTGAAAGTAAACAACAAGCAACCGACAAAAAGGAATCAGTATATGAAGAAACTCAGAACCATATCTGCCCTCTGCCTGATGGCCATGGCCTTGACGTGGAGTGCATGCAGCAATGACGACACGGATTTCTCTGGTCGCATCGCTGACAGAACGGATAACTCCACCGATGACAACGGCTCCGACGAGGGGGAAGACCAGGAAACCTACGAAATCAAAGACCTCAAGCTCGACGACAGCAACCTCGATGAAGGAACCGAAGTCATCCCCACCGCCGCATCCGGGAGCACCAGCTACAACGACTATGTGGAAAACTCGGACTTTGACTATACCGTCTACGTCAACTACGAAGGCGCAGGCGCAACCCTGTCGGGCGATGTCAGCAAGGTGTCTGCAGTTTACGACGGTGCGTATGTCACTCTTACCTCTACTGCCAAAGGCGTGGAATACGTCCTAAGCGGCAACGCCGACGATGGAAACTTCAAGATTTACAGCGACCACAAGTTCAAACTGACCCTCAACGGCCTGTCTTTGCACAGCCAGCGAGGCGCAGCTATCAACAACCAATGCGGAAAATCCATGTATGTGGTGCTGGCCGAAGGCTCGGACAATCGACTGACGAGCACCGGAAACTACACCGCCACACCGGCAGGTGAGGACGAAAAAGGTACGTTCTTCTCCGAAGGACAGGTCATTTTCAGCGGTTCTGGCTCGCTCTATGTGTCAGCTGCCCTCAAGAATGGTATCGCCAGTGACGACTACATCCGCTTCCGTCCGGGAAATAAAATCCGCGTGGATGCAGATAACGGACACGGCGTGAAAGCCAACGACGGTGTGACCATCAGCGGCGGCGTACTCAATATCTATGTGCAGGGCGAAGGAGCCAAGGGCATCAACAGTGAAGCCTTCGTCAACGTCGACGGCGGGCGCACCTGCATCCAAAGTGTCAGCGGAACCAGCGTCACTGCCACCGAGACCGTTAAGAGTGCAGCCATCAAATGCGACAGTACCTACACGCAGACTGCCGGTATCGTGAACCTCCGGGCCGAGGGCGAAGGCGGAAAAGGACTCAACGCCAAGAAGACCGTTACCATCAGCGGTGGCGAACTCAACATCACCACCTTCGGAGACAAGGTCAACGCCTCTCCAAAGGGCATTACCTGCGATATGGATGTAGTCGTCAAGGGAGGCTCCGTCTATTCCTACAGCGGCAACTCCAAGCCCGTGGATGCCACAGGAGGCCTCACCGTCGCTCCGGGATATTCCCAATATGCGCTCACCGACGATTTCTTCATCGTCAACTATTAGTGATTTCTACGGAATACCATCCTTCCCGAAAGGGAAAAACAACCAGCGATTTGTTGATGAAAAGCAACAATTCGCTGATTTTTTTTGCCCGATAGGCAGCTTTTTTCTATTTTTGCAGCGTACAATTAACAATATAAACCTATGAAAAAAGTATTGATATTCCTCCTGTTTCTGGGGAGTCTGCAAGTGAAAGCCGACGATTTCACCTATCTGACCTTCGTCACTTCCGACGGCACAGCGCAGTCGTTCACAGCCATAGGAGCCGAGCTCACCTTCTCTGACGGGAAGGTCGTGGTGACGAGTGGGGCGGAGTCCGCCACATTTGAACTGACGGCACTGAGCCGGATGTTTTTCTCCAACGAGAAAGATGAGGCCAACGAAGACACCGATCCCGACGTAGTCATCTCGGGAATCACTGCCACCGACAACCGTTTGCAGGCCGCTCCCCTGGCCGTCTATACGCTTTCGGGCATGTATGTGGGCACCTTTGCCGATGCTGCTTCCCTTCAGACCCAGCTCCGTCGCGGACTATATGTAATCAAACAGAATGGTAGAACCCAAAAGATTGTAGTAAGATGAAAAAGAGAATCATGCTGGTCGGAGCCGTCGCAGGATGTCTGACGGCCAGCGCGCAGACGATGAAGATACAGGTGGGAGCCGTTACCTATCTCGTTCCGGCTGCTCAGGCCGGCAACATGCACTACCTCGACGGTACCACCCTGGCCGTCATGGGACAGCGAATAGCCATTGACGACATCGACAACGTCACTGTCGACGACACGGAGGTCACCGACAACGCCGTCAGTGTGGCCTACAGTGGCACCGGCGCACAAGTCTTGGTGCCCGGCAATGCCATGCGCAACCTCACCGTAACCGTTAGCGGAGCCGACGTGAGCATTATCCAGAGCGACAACGTGTCCGAAGAAATCACCTATACGCTTACAGGCAGTTCCACCGACGGCTCCTTCTTCATGGACGGAAGCTACAAGGCGACGGTGGTGCTTGACAACCTGACCTTGAAGAACGCCGACGGAGCTGCCATCGACATTGAGAACGGCAAGCGCATCGACATTGAACTCGTTGGAACCAACACCCTTGCCGACGGTGCCAGCGGTTCGCAGAAAGGATGTATGATGGTCAACGGGCACGCAGAGTTCAAAGGTTCGGGCTCCCTGTCGCTCACTGGCAACGCCAAGCATGCCTACTGGGGCGATGAATACGTCCTGCTGAAGAAGAGCATGACCGGAACCATCACCGTGGAGAATGCCGTCAAGGATGCTTTCAACATCAATGAACATTTCGAACAGCGTGGCGGCAATGTCGTCATCAAGAACTGCGGTGACGACGGCATCCAGGTCAGCTATGAAGACAAGTCCAATCCCACCGACGACGACACGGGATCCATCATCCTCTCGGGCGGAACGCTCAACGTCTCCATTGGCAATGCCGCCAGCAAAGGCCTGAAGGCAGAAGGCAACATCCTCGTCAATGAGGCTTATGCAGCACCCACCATTACCGTTACGACATCGGGTGGCGGCGTATGGGACAGCGACGACAGCAAAACCAAGGCCTGTGCAGGTCTTTCCAGCGACGCCAATATCACCGTTGAGGGCGGAACGCTCAACCTCACCAGCTCCGGTGCTGGCGGAAAGGGCATGAAGTGCGACGGCGTGATGACCGTCTCGGGTGGAAAGGTAACCATCAAGACCACCGGAAACCGCTATACCTACGGCACAAACGGCAATCGCGAAGGCAAACAATACCGCGACTACCGCAGTTCGGCCAAGGGAATGAAGTCCGACGGAGACATGGTCATCAGCGGCGGAACCGTCAACGTCACCACGTCGGGCACCTATGCAGAAGGCATTGAGAGCAAGGAAGGATGTGTCTACATCAAGGATGGAACGGTGAACGTCTATGCCTACGATGACGGCATCAACGCCTCGGCCGAAAAAACGGGACACCTCTACCTTCAGGGAGGCACCGTCACCGTCTATTCCGTCAACAACGACGGACTGGACTCCAACGGAAACCTCTACGTCCAAGGCGGAACCACCGTGGCCTATGGCCTGACCCGTCCGGAATGTGGCATCGATGCCAACGAGGAACAGGATTGCACGGTCTACTTTACGGGCGGAAACCTCTTTGCCATCGGCGAGAGCAATTCCACGCCGAGCAACAGCGAGTCTACACAATACTACATCCAGTATTCCAAGGGAAGCGTGTCGGCCAACACGACCGCTACGGTGAAGAGCGGAGCCACCACGCTTGCCTCCTTCACCCTGCCTTATGCGGCCAGCAGCAAGAACATACTTATCACGGCACAGGGCATGAGAAGCGGCACCTATACCGTCACGGTAGGGTCTACGAGTAAGGACTATACCACCACGCAATATTCCGAAAACGGCGGATTCGGCCCCGGCGGTGGTGGCGGTGGCGGCTGGGGCCCCGGCTGGTAAGCAAGATGGGAACTTCAAGACGAGGGACGGAGCACTGCATCCGTCCCTCGTTTTTTGTTGGGAAGAAGTGTACTGGTCTTGTGTTTGTGGCTCACTCGTTTTCCGAAAGTGCCACAGTCGCGAGAATTTTTAATTTATTTTTTGAGAATTAATAAATTATTTTTTGAGAAAAAATAAATTAAAAATTCTCACAGCCGAAGTTCGTTTTCTAAACACCTGAGGCTCAATGGATTAGCAAACAGACTCCGGTGACGTGAAAAGCCTTGTTTTTGGCGTTTCCGGATGATGGTCATTTGCCCAGGAACTTACGCTCGATGTACTGCTGGAGCGGTTCGCGATAGAGGTCGCCGATGGGCAGGCTCTCGTCGGCTCCGAGCAGGACGCGGTTCTTGCTGAGTTCCGCTATCTTGCGGAGGTTCACGATATAGCTGCGGTGGATGCGCATGAAGGTGCTGGCGGGAAGCCGTTCCTCCATCTTCTTCATGGAGAGGAGTGCCACGATGGGTTTGGGGCGGTGGTCGGTGTAGATCTTGAGATACTCGCTCATGGCTTCGACGTAGCGAATCTCGTCCACGTTGATTCGGATAATCTTGTACTCACTCTTCAGGAAGATGGCATCGTCGTCGTCAATGGGCGACGCTTCGGCCTGCTGGAGCAATTCGTGACGAGCCTTCACCTTGTTGGCAACTTGTTGGAACTCCTCCATGCCGAAGGGTTTGAGCAGGTAGCCGACGGCATCTACCTTGTATCCTTCCACCGCATAGTCGCTGTAGGCAGTGGTAAAGACGATGATAGGCGGCGTGTCGAGCGTCCGGACGAAGTCCAGTCCGTTGAGGTCGGGCATGTTGATGTCGATGAAGAGTGCGTCGATGGATTCCTTTTCCATGACGGCCTGGGCTTCGAAGGCACTCTGGCAGGCTGCCGTGAGTTCGAAGAAGGGTATCTTCCGGATGTAGCTGGCCAGCTGCTGCAAGGCCAGGGGTTCGTCGTCGATGGCTAATACTTTCATGGGTGTATGCTGTTTTCGGTTCTTTATATGTTCAGGGGCAGTTGCAGCGACATGGCATATTGGTCGGGGGTGTCGCTGACGGTGTATGCATAGCGGTCGCCGTAGAGCAGGTCGAGGCGTTGGCGTACGTTGGACAGTCCTACGCCGCCTTTCTCCTCGTTGTGTTTCTCGGCTTTGCTGTTGCGGCAGGTAAAGGTGATGTGTTCCTCGTCGACATGCAGGCGGATGTCGATGAAGGAGTCCTGCTGGTAGGAGATGCCGTGCTTGAAGGCGTTCTCGACGAAGGTGATCAGCAGCAGGGGTGGAATCTCA
>CAMHEA010000021.1 GCA_946184025.1 uncultured Prevotella sp. | reverse complement strand
AAAAGAAAACATATCTGACTCCGAGAACGGAACTTATCTATATGGGCATGTGCACGCACTTGCTGGACTGGTCGGCCGAAAAGGTCATCGGCGGTGGAACGAACATTCCGGAAGCCAAGCCGATTATCTTGGTCGGGGAGTATGAAGATGACGACGAAATAGAGGAAGTGTCCTTACCTTATTATAATATATGGGAGGATTAGATTAGGGCGAACATGAAAAGAAAGCGGACACGCCAGGATTTTTCCCTCGCGTGTCCGCTTTCTTTTTAGTTGTTTTTATTTTCAGGATCTTGTTTCGTTTCCTTTATCGTAGGCGTGCAGGGGATAGTCGATGGTGAAGTGGAGTCCGCGGCATTCTTTGCGCTCTATGGCCCATCGGGTGATGAGGTAGGCGGTGTTGATCATGTTGCGTAGTTCGCAGATGTCTTTGCTGGCGGTTACTCGCTTGAAGAGTGCTTCTGTTTCTTCGTAGATGAGGTCGAGTCGGTCCCATGCGCGTTTGAGTCGCAGGTCGCTGCGTACGATGCCGACGTAGTTTGACATGATTTCCCCGACTTCCTTGACACTTTGGGTGATGAGCACCTTCTCTTCGTTGGTCATCGTTCCTTCGTCATTCCATTTGGGCACGCGTTCGTTGAAAGCGTATTCGTCCACATGGGCAAGGCTGTGTCGTGCGGCTGTCTCAGCATAGACGACAGCTTCGATGAGTGAGTTGGAGGCGAGGCGGTTTCCTCCGTGGAGTCCTGTGCAGGAGCATTCTCCGATGGCATAGAGCCGGTTGATGCTGGAACAGCCGTTGAGGTCTACCTTGATGCCGCCGCACATGTAGTGTGCCGCAGGGCGTACGGGGATGTATTCTTTGGTTATATCGATGCCGATGCTAAGGCATTTGTGGTAGATGTTTGGGAAGTGGTGACGGGTTTCTTCGGGGTCTTTGTGGGTCACGTCGAGGCAGACATGGTCGAGTCCGTGTATCTTCATTTCCTTGTCGATGGCGCGTGCCACGATGTCGCGGGGTGCGAGTGAGAGTCGTTCATCGTATTTTTCCATGAAAGACTCGCCGTTGGGCAGGCGCAGGATGCCGCCGTAGCCACGCATGGCTTCGGTGATGAGGAAGGCGGGATGGGACTCGTCGGGAAGGTAGAGGGCGGTGGGGTGGAACTGTACAAACTCCATGTCGGCCACGGTGCCCTTGGCCCGGTAGACCATGGCTTCTCCGTCGCCTGTAGCGATGACGGGATTGGTCGTTGTCTGATACACGGCTCCGCAGCCGCCGGTGCACATGAGTGTGACCTTTGAGAGGTAGGTGTCCACCTTTTGCGTGTCGGGATTGAGGACATAGGCACCATAGCATTCGATGTCGGGTGTACGGCGCGTGACTTCTACGCCGAGATGGTGCTGTGTGATGATTTCCACGGCAAAATGGTTTTCCTTGATGTCTATGTCGGGACAGGCGCGTACGGCAGCCATCAACCCGCGTTGGATTTCTGCGCCGGTGTCATCGGCATGGTGGAGGATGCGGAATTCGGAGTGCCCTCCTTCGCGGTGCAGGTCAAATGCGCCGTCGTCGTTGCGGTCGAAGTTCACGCCCCATTCCACGAGTTCCTTGATTTGTTCAGGAGCCATCTTCACCACCTGCTCCACGGCAGCCTTGTCGGAGATGAAGTCTCCGGCAATCATGGTGTCTTCAATGTGTTTCTCGAAGTTGTCTACGGCCAGATTGGTTACGCTGGCAACTCCACCTTGTGCAAAGCTTGTGTTGGCTTCGTCGAGTGCTGTCTTGCAGACCATGCAGATCTTGCCCTTTTTCGCCCGGGCTATCTTTAGGGCGTAGCTCATTCCGGCCACGCCGGCACCGATAATGAGAAAGTCGTACTTGTAAGTCATCTTTGTCTGAAATGCATTTCCGTTGCAAAGGTACGGATAAGCGAGCACAACGCAAAGAGAAAACCCCGTTTTTTCTTTCATTGTCGAGCGGAAGTACTTTCTTCAAAGGTACGGATAAGCGAGCACAATGCAAAGAGAAAACCCCGTTTTTTCTTTTATTGTCGAGCGGAAGTACTTTCTTCAAAGGTACGGGAGTTTTCAATCCCTTTGTAGTTGTAGTTAAGAAGTTAAGCCAATAGTTTGTGTACGATGAGAAGTACAGTCTTTTTATCTTTCAACATGACTACTATTGGCTTAACTTCAGAGCGGCCAAAGGTGCGATAACTACTTATCTTCTTTAACTTCAGTAATAGAATAATAAAAAATAATAATTGCGCATTTATTAAATTTTCATGATTCATTATAAATTGCTACCTTTAGAGAAGGTACTTTCGCTCGAAAATGCAAAAACTATTTTGCTTTTTGCTCGCTTATCCGTACCTTTGTACCCGATATGGATTTGAAGCGTTATCTTATTATATGGCTGCTGTTGTTGTCTGTGCTGCCGTTGCAGGCGCAGAAAGGCAAGGAACATGTACCCGATGTGCTTCCACAACAGCTGGTGGGTGAAACCGAAGAGGAATTGTCGGGAGCCGAGGGGAGCGAAGCGTCTGCTGCGCTATCTCCATTGGCCATCCAGCTGAATCAGATCCTTCAATCTCCGTTGTTGGAGACGGCTCAGGTGGGGCTTATGGTGTGGGACCTTACGGCTGATTCGTGCCTGTTCCGTTATCATGAGCGGTGGCGTATGCGTCCCGCCAGCACTCAGAAACTTGTCACGGCCATTACCGCCCTTGATCTGTTGGGGGCTGACTATAAGTTGCAGACGCGCTTGTGCTATACGGGTTCCGTCAATGCCGAGACACGGACGCTGGTGGGGGACCTCTATTGTATAGGTGGTATGGATAGCGGCTTTGGCCTTGACGACCTGAAATCTTTTGTCAATGCGGTCAAGGCACTGGGTGTTGACACCATCCGTGGGAATATCATGGCCGACAAATCCTTCAAGGACGACAAACTCTATGGCGAAGGCTGGTGCTGGGACGACGAGAATCCGGTGCTCTCGCCGTTGTTGCTGAACAAGAAGAACGACTTTGCCGTCCGTTTCCTGAGTCAGTTGCGCAGTGCAGGCATCTTTGTCGATGCTGGAACGGGCGAACAGGTGTGTCCGGCTACGGCTCGGCAGATACGTTGCATAGAACGCCCGATGACGGATATCCTTCAGCCTATGATGAAGAAGAGCGACAACTTGTCGGCCGAAGTGCTTTTCTACCAGATTGCCCACCAGAAAGGAGGCACGCAGGCGGGAGCTAAATCGGCGAAGACCGTCATTGAACAAGTCATGCGTAAGGCCGGACTTACTCCTGCTCATTATTATGTGGCCGACGGATCGGGGCTCTCCTTGTATAATTATGCGTCTCCCGAGATGCAAGTCCTACTGCTTCGCTATGCCCACCAGCATCCTACCATCTATCAGTCGTTGGCCGCTTCGTTGCCTGTGGCAGGTGTCGACGGCACGTTGTCGGCGCGTATGCGTAGTGGCAGTGCCCGCGGCAATGTCCGCGCGAAAACGGGTACGGTGACTGGTGTCAGCTCTTTGGCAGGTTACTGTACTGCGGCCAATGGCCACAAACTATGCTTTTCCGTCATCTGTCAGGGGCAGGGCAGTGCGCAAGATGCCCGCAACCTACAAGACCGCATCTGTCAGCAGCTGTGTCAATAGCTTTAGGGGAGCTCAGCTCCCTAAAGCGACCTCCCAACCACCTGAAAGACTTTCCGGCTCCTTGTTCCTCGGGAGAACAAAAAACGAAAACTGAAGTTTCTGAAGTAGTTAAGTAGTTAAGCCAAAAGTCTTGGCTGTTTGCGCTTGCTGAAAACTTTTTGTTTAACTACAGTCCGAAGGACGAGCGTAGCGATAACTTCTTTAACTCCTTAACTACACAAATATTACGAACATCCGAAACTTAAATCCGAAAATATTTGGAATATTCATTCAAAAACGGTATTTTTGTAACCTGAATAATCTCTTGAAAACCCAAACCTTTGTAACCATGAATCGAGAAAAACAAATCATTGAGTGTGTGCCGAATTTCAGTGAAGGCCGCAACAAGGATGTCATCAAGCAGATAACAGATGAAATCGTGGCCGTAAAAGGCGTACGTCTGTTGGATGTGGATCCCGGCGAGGCCACCAACAGGACGGTGGTGACCTTTGTCGGAGAGCCGCAGCCCGTCGTGGAAGCCGCATTTCGCAGTGTGGTGAAAGCCGGACGACTCATCGACATGCGCCAGCACCACGGTGCCCATCCCCGGATGGGAGCCACCGACGTGTTGCCGCTGATACCCGTCAGCGGCATCACGCTCGAAGAGTGTGCCGACTTAGCCCGCAAGCTGGCTCGCCGCATTGCCGACGAGGCTGGCATTCCCTGCTATTGCTACGAGGCCGCAGCCTATACGGCCGAGCGTCGCAACCTGGCCGTATGCCGTGAAGGAGAATACGAAGCCCTGCAAGAGAAACTCACCACGTCCGGCAAACAGCCCGATTTCATGCCCGAAGCATGCCGCGAGGCTATTTCTTCTACAAGCGAAGCGACTTCTTCGATTCCCGAACCGGTACAACGTACAGGATGTACGGCCGTGGGAGCCCGCGACTTCCTTATTGCCGTGAACTTCAACCTCAATACCACCTCCACCCGTCGGGCAAACGCCATTGCCTTTGACGTGAGAGAAAAGGGAAGACCCATGCGCGAAGGCAACTCTCTCACAGGTCCCGTCATGCGCTATGCTGATGGAGAACCCATCATGAAGCAGGGAACGCTCAAGTGTACCAAAGCCATAGGCTGGTTCATCGACGAATACGGCATAGCCCAAGTCTCCATGAACATCACCAATCTCTCAGTGACACCCCTTCATGTAGCCTTCGATGAAGTCTGCCGTTGTGCCCAAGCCCGTGGCCTTCGCGTCACCGGTACCGAAATCGTGGGACTGATACCCAAGAAAACCCTGTTGGATGCCGGACGGTACTTCTTGGAGAAGCAACAGCGTTCCACCGGCATTCCCGAGCGCGACATCATCCATATCGCCGTCAAGTCCATGGGGCTCGACGACCTCAAGCCCTTCCATCCCCAAGAGAAAGTAATAGAATACATGCTTGACGAAGAAACCGCCGCCGACAAACCCCTCGTGGAACTCAGCGTGAAAGCCTTTGCCGAGGAAACATCGCGGGAGAGCCCAGCCCCCGGCGGAGGAACCATTGCCGCCTATATGGGCGCACTGGGAGCCGCCCTCGCCACGATGGTGGCCAACCTCTCCAGCCACAAAGCCGGATGGGACGACCGTTGGCAGGAGTTCGCCCGACGGGCCGACCAGGGGCAGGCACTGATGAGCCGGTTGCTGCATCTCGTAGATGAAGACACACAAGCCTTCAACCGCATCGTGCAAGCCTTCGCCATGCCCCAGAAAACCGAAGAAGACCGCGCCCTCCGCACCGCCGCCATACAGGAAGCCACCCTTTATGCCGCACAAGTGCCCCTGCGCACCATGGAAGCCACGATCCCAGTCTTCGACCTCTGCAAAGCCATGGCCGAAACCGGCAATCCCAACAGCGTGAGCGATGCCGGAGTGGGAGCCCTCGCAGCCCGTGCCGCCGTCTGGGGAGCCGGATTGAACGTGAAAATCAATGCCCGCACATTGACCGACCGAACCCTTGCCGCATCCCTCGATGCTCAAGCACAAACACTGATGGGACAGGCCGAAGCTGCCGAAACCGAAATTACCGCCATCGTAGAAAAAGTCATTCATGCCGATGCGTAACAATCAATCGTCAATGAGCATGTAGCAAAGCACACCATCCACCCATCATCATTTTACAAAAGCACACACCATCTATGACATTAGAAGCATTCCAGAAAGACATACGGCAGGGAATTCCCGCCCAGCTGCCGCCGCCGCAGCCCTACGACACCGCCGTCAACCATGCCCCCAAGCGCAAGGACATCCTTACGCCCGAGCAGAAACGCCTTGCCCTGCGCAACGCACTTCGATACTTCCCCAAACACCTGCATGCACAGCTCGCGCCGGAATTTGCCGAAGAACTACGGCAATACGGACGTATCTATATGTATAGGTATCGTCCGACGTATGCGATGCATGCCCGACCCATCGACGACTATCCCCACCGCTCCCAGCAGGCCGCCGCCATCATGCTGATGATTCAGAACAACCTCGATCCGCAGGTGGCACAACATCCCCACGAACTCATCACCTACGGCGGCAACGGAGCCGTCTTCCAGAACTGGGCACAATACAGGCTCGCCATGAAATACCTCAGTGAAATGACCGACGAGCAGACCCTCGTGATGTATAGTGGGCACCCCCTCGGTCTTTTCCCCTCACACAAAGCCGCCCCGCGCGTCGTCGTCACCAATGGCATGGTCATTCCAAACTACTCCCAGCCCGACGACTGGGAACGGGGCAACGCCCTCGGCGTAACACAATACGGGCAGATGACCGCTGGTTCCTATATGTATATCGGTCCACAGGGAATCGTACACGGAACAACCATTACCGTACTCAATGCCGCAAGGAAAGTCAGAAGACGGGAGACGGGAGACAGGCACCAGATGTTCGGTACCCAAACACCTGAACATTCAGTTTCCGAAAACCGGATGCTGCTTTTCGTAACAGCAGGTTTGGGAGGTATGAGTGGTGCCCAGCCAAAAGCAGCCAACATCGCCGGTGTCGTCAGTGTGACGGCCGAAATCAATCCCAAGGCGGCGCAGAAACGATTCCAACAAGGATGGGTCGACGAGTTGCATGAGTCATTGGACGAACTGATTCCTGCCGTTCGGCAGGCCGTGTCAGACAAGAAGGTTGTGTCAATGGCCTATGTCGGCAATGTCGTAGACCTCTGGGAGCGACTCGCCAAAGAACATCTACATGTAGACTTGGGCAGCGATCAAACTTCTCTGCACAATCCTTGGGCAGGAGGATATTATCCCGTAGGTCTCACGTTGGAAGAGTCGCAGCAGATGATGGCTGACCATCCCGACCAGTTCAAACAGTGTGTCCAGGAATCCTTGCGTCGTCAGGTTGCTGCCATCAACCAACTGACTGCTGACGGCATGTATTTCTTTGACTATGGCAATGCCTTCTTGTTGGAATCCAGCCGTGCCGGAGCCGACATCTGGGCTCCTTCCGAGGATGGTTGTGCCCCGAAGTTCCGCTATCCGTCCTATGTCCAGGACATCATGGGACCCATGTTCTTCGATTACGGATTTGGTCCTTTCCGTTGGGTGTGTGCCTCTGGCGATCCTGAAGACCTGGCTATGACAGACCAATTGGCAGCCGAGGTTCTCGAAGCAATGCTGGAAACGGCTCCTGACGACATCAAAGGGCAACTTGCCGACAACCTTCATTGGATTAAGGAAGCCCGCCGCAACCATTTGGTAGTAGGTTCTCAGGCTCGCATACTCTATGCCGATGCCGAAGGCCGCACGAAGATAGCCCTTGCCTTCAATAATGCTATCCGCTGCGGAGCCATCAAACGTCCCATTGTCTTGGGGCGAGACCATCACGATGTCAGTGGCACCGACTCTCCATTCCGGGAAACGTCTAATATCTACGACGGCTCACAGTTCTGTGCCGACATGGCCGTTCAGAATGTCATCGGCGATGCTTTCCGTGGAGCCACTTGGGTTTCACTGCACAATGGTGGTGGAGTAGGCTGGGGTGAAGTTGTCAATGGCGGATTCGGCATGGTCATTGACGGCTCTGAAGATGCCGACCGTCGCATCCGGGAGATGCTGTTCTGGGATGTAAACAACGGAATCGCCCGTCGCTCCTGGGCTCGTAACACAGGTTCTATGGATGCCATCCGGCGAGAGATGGAACGTACGCCGCAGTTTGTCGTCACTCTTCCCAATCTTGTTGACGATGCGCTCATAGCGCAGTTCTGATTATTATAGCACACTCAAAACCTTCAATCATCAACCTTAACAAAAAGTTTTATGGCTACCCATTATATCAGTGCCGAACACCTGACAATAGAAAGAATCGGTGAAATCATCGAAAATGGTTATAAACTGGAACTCAGCGAGGAGGCACGGCAGCGCATCCGCCGTTGCCGTAACTATCTCGACAAGAAAATTTCCGGTAACAATGCGCCCATCTATGGGGTCACTACGGGTTTCGGCTCTTTGTGTAACGTCTCTATCGGAAGGGATCAACTCTCTCAACTACAGATCAATCTCATCAAGAGCCATGCCTGTGGAACTGGAGAACGGGTTCCGAACAGCATCGTCAAGATTATGCTGCTCTTGAAAATACAGTCTTTGAGCTATGGCTACTCAGGTTGCAAACTCGACACCGTACAGCGTTTGGTTGCCTTCTTCAATAACGACATCTATCCCATTGTCTACAAGCAAGGCTCCTTGGGAGCCTCCGGCGACCTTGTTCCGTTGGCTCATCTGTGCCTGCCGTTGGTCGGGTTAGGTGAAGTGGAATATCAAGGAAAGATTATTCCAGGTGTCGAAGTATTGCGAAAGAAACGTTGGAAGCCCATCGAACTTGCGTCAAAGGAAGGACTGGCATTGCTCAACGGCACGCAGAATATGAGTGCCTTTGCCGTCTGGTCGCTCCTTCAGGCCAAGCGTCTGAGCGATTGGGCCGATGTCATTGCCGCCATGTCGTTAGATGCTTTCGACGGACTGGTAGAACCTTTCACGCATGCCGTCCATGCTGTCCGTCCCCATCTGGGACAGATTGAGACAGCCAAGCGCATGCGGGAACTGCTTGCCGGCAGTCAGATCTTGAACAACATCAAGGCACATGTGCAGGATCCCTATTCCTTCCGTTGTGTTCCTCAGGTGCATGGAAGTGTCAAGGACACCATCCGATACGTCCGCTCGGTCATGGATATAGAAATCAATTCTGCCACTGATAATCCCACCGTCTGTCCTGACGAGGATCTTGTTATCTCGGCAGGTAATTTCCATGGCGAGCCCATAGCCCTTCCTATTGACTTTCTTTCCATAGCCATGAGCGAGTTGGCCAATATCTCAGAGCGGCGCATCTATCGTCTTGTGTCCGGCACGCGTGGCCTGCCCAATTTCCTCGTGGCCAATCCTGGAGTCAACAGCGGTTTTATGATTACCCAATACACCGCCGCTTCCGTCGTATCCTTAAACAAATCACTGGCCATGCCGTCGTCCGTCGACTCCATTCCTTCGTGTCAGGATCAGGAAGATCATGTTTCCATGGGTGCCAATGCGGCTATTAAATTATATAAGGTGGTTTTGAATACCGAGCGGGTGCTGGCCATAGAACTCTTCAATGCGGCTCAGGCACTCGATTTCCGCCTTCCACTGAAGTCTTCCCCGATACTCTGTAAGTTGCATGAGGATTTTCGGCGTGTCGTGCCGTTCGTCCTTAACGACGAACTGATGTATCCCTATATAGAGAAATCCGTGAATTTCATTCGTAAGCCTGCTCCGCTGGTAAGCTCTCCAGATTCTCATCTCCTGTCACCGGAAAATAAAACGGATATCGTATGAAGTTGTTAGTCAAGAATATTGGAACCCTCGTCGGCATCGACGACACTCGTTTGTGCCGACGGGGAACTGAGATGGCTGAGATTTCCTGTCTGTCCGATGCCTGGTTGTTGGTTGAAGACGGACTCATTCGGGCTTATGGCAATGACGAGGTGCCTCGAAATGCAAAGAATACCCTGCCACACTCAAATCCCCAAACATCCCAATGCTCCGTTTCCGAAAGTGAGGAGGCCGATCTGGTTGTTGATGCCCGAGGCGGCATGGTGCTCCCCTCTTTTTGCGATAGTCATACACACCTTGTCTATGCCGGCAGCCGTGAGGGCGAGTTCGTAGACAAAATACGCGGCTTGAGCTATGCGGAGATAGCCCGCCGCGGCGGAGGCATCCTCCATTCTGCTGACCGTCTGCATGCCGCTTCTGAAGAAATGCTCTATGAAGAGGCGATGGTGCGCATTCGGGAAATCATCCGTAAGGGTACGGGAGCTGTGGAAATCAAGAGTGGCTATGGCCTTACGGTTGAGGATGAATTGAAGATGCTCCGGGTGATACGCCGCATCCGGGAAACGACACCGCTCCGCGTGGTGAGCACCTTCCTTGGCGCACATGCCGTAGGACGTGCATTCACCGGACGGCAGCAGGCGTATGTGGACCTTGTCGTCAATGAGATGATACCCGAAGTAGGGCGGCAGCAGTTGGCTGACTATGTCGATGTGTTCTGTGATGAGGGCTTTTTCACGCCCGCCGAGACGGCACGCATCCTTGAAGCTGCTGCTAAGTACGGGCTGCGGGGCAAAATCCACGGGCAGGAGCTGGCCGATTCCGGCGGCGTGGAAGTTGCCGTGGCTCATGGTGCATGCTCTGTAGACCATCTGGAAAGCATGACCGACCGTGACATCGAGCTTCTGCGCGACAGCCAGACCATTCCCACGGCGTTGCCAGGAACCTCGTTCTTCCTGAACATGCCTTTTGCGCCGGGGCGTAAGATGATTGATGCCGGACTGCCGTTGGCCCTTGCCAGCGACTATAATCCAGGTTCTACTCCTTCTGGCGACATGAAGTTTGTCGTTTCGCTGGCCTGTATCAAGATGCGTCTCCTGCCTGCCGAAGCCCTTCATGCGGCCACGCTTAACTCTGCATGTGCCATGGGCATCAGTCGCGACTATGGCTCTATCACCGTGGGCAAGGTGGCCAACTTCTTTATTACTCCTCCGTTGCCATCTCTTGCTTTTATCCCCTATGCCTATGCTTCTCCGCTGGTCAGCCGCGTGTTTCTCGGTGGTCGTGAGGTGGAGGGAGCGTACCTTTAGAGAAGGTACTTTCGCTCGACAATGAAAGAAAAAACGGAGTTTTCTCTTTGCATTGTGCTCGCTTATGCGTACCTTTGTCCCCAAAAGATAAGCGATAAAATGACAAATGACAAGGGGATGAACGTGCAGGCTGGCGGCCGGCGCAGGTTGCTGCGGCTGTTGCTGGTGACGGTGCTGGGCGCGGTGATGAGCTATACTTATGCGGGCGAGAAGATTCCGCTGGCGGAAGGGGCTGGCTGGGACGGTGTGGTCTATCGTGACATGGTGATGCACATGGACGAGACGTATTTCCACGGGGGCATCAACGCGTATCACATGCACCGCGTGCTGCCTTTTGCGGCTACGCATGGGCTGATGCGTGTGGCGGGGGTGGAGATGGATCATGCTTCGGTGTTGTGGGCGTGTGTGTGGATGAATGTGCTGCTGGTGGCGTTGTCGGTGGTGTTTCTGTTCCGCCTGTCGGCATTGCGGCGTTGGAAGGCTCACACGGAGGTGATTGCCTTCTCGCTGATGTTCTTCAATGTGGGTGTGGCGAAGCTTTTTGGCTATGAGCCGATTACGACGGACGCGCTGGCTCTGCTGCTTTCGCTGATGGCTGCCTACTATTTCTTTGCGGGCAGGACGTGGCTGTTGTGCCTGACGGGGTTGGTTGCGCTGATGGCGTGGCCGGTGTTGGCTGTGGTGGTGTGGCTGCTGGTGGCTCTTCCGCGTGACGGTGTGGGGTGCTATGGGGCTGACGTGCGGATGCCGAGGCTGGACGGGTGGCTGAATGGCTTGGTGCGCGGCTTCCTGGTGCTGTGGATTCCTGTGGCGTTTGCCTTGTTTGTTGTCTATAAGTTCCGCGTCCATCCTGAGCTGACGTTTCCGGAGCTTTTCATCCTGCGGCCGGCTCACGGCTTGGGGCTTGTCTTGGCCTCGATGCTGTCTGTCTGTGTCTTCTACGGGATGGCCACGGCGGGGATGCGGGTGGCTTGGACGGTGGTGTTGCGGCGTGTGTTGCAGCGGCGGCAGCTCGTTCGCATGGCTGTGTGCAGTGTGGTTTTCGTTGTGGGCTATGAGGCTACGCAGTATTTCGGGGGCCCTGCCATCTTCTCGGCAGCTCAGCAGCTGACGCAGATGGTGCATCCGCCAGTCACTGACATTCTGGTGTTTCTTGAGACTCCTTTTGCCTATCAGGGCATCTTTATCCTTCTGATTCTGTTTCTGTGGTCTGACATCCGCAGGGAGGTCTACGGCTATGGCATCGGCTACTTTGCCGTGATGCTGTTGGGCATGCTCTTCCTGATGGACATCGAGACTCGGAAGCTGGTGATGCTCTATCCGTTCTTCCTCGTTCCGCTGATGGCCTGCATCGACCGTATGCGGCTTCGTGCATGGGTGCCTGCGGGCTGTGTCGTGGTATGTCTGTTGCTGTCGTGCTGTTGGTATACCATCAACATTCCGACGCTCGGTGCTGCGCTGGCTGCCGATGACATGGAGGTGTTTCTGCAATATCCCGCACAACGCTATTTCATCTTCCAGGGTCCGTGGCAGAGTCGTGGCAGCTACTTCCTGGTCGGGACGGTGGAACTGCTGACGGCTGCCGCCTTTGTGTGGTGCCATCGCCGTGGCCTTTTCTATCGCGGAAAGCGCAACGGTTAATTATTAGTTTTTTTATTATTCATCTCAGAATCTTGAGTTATTCATTATTTAGAAAAATGCAACCTCCAAGACTATCCATCGTTGTTCCGTGTTATGATGAGGAGCAGGTGCTCCCCGAAACGGCGAAGATCCTGCTACAGCTGTTGGACGAAATGGTGGAGGCCACCGTGGTCTCTGCCGAAAGCCGCCTCCTTTTCGTGGACGACGGCTCGACGGACAATACCTGGCAGGTGATTCAGACGCTCCATGCGCAGGAGCCGCGGTGTTGCGGACTGAAGCTGTCGGGAAACGTGGGACACCAGCATGCCCTGCTGGCAGGACTCGAAATGGAGAAAGACTGGGCTGACTGCGTGCTCTCTATCGATGCCGACCTGCAAGACGACGTGCGCGTGATTCCCTCGATGGTGGAGAAACTGACTGCTGACGGCTGCGACATCGTTTATGGTGTGAGACACAAACGTAACACAGACACGTTTTTCAAGCGTACGACGGCACAGCTGTTCTATCGGCTGATGCAGTGGCTTGGCGTGAAGACCGTCTACAACCATGCTGACTTCCGGCTGATGAGCGGGCGTGCCGTGAGGGCTTTGTGCCATTATCGGGAGCGCAACCTGTTCTTGCGTGGCATGGTGCCGTTGCTCGGCTACAAGAGTGCACAGGTGTTCTACGACCGGCAGGAGCGTCGGGCAGGGGAGAGCAAGTATCCCTTGCGTGCCATGTGCCGTTTTGCCGTGGACGGTATCACCTCGTTCAGCGTACGCCCTGTGCGTATGGTGCTCATGCTCGGACTCTTGTTTCTCTTCATTTCCTTGCTTATCCTCATCTATGTGCTTCATGCCTACATGGTCAGGTCGGCCGTACCCGGCTGGTCGTCGCTCATCCTTTCCGTCTGGTTCGTGGGCGGGTGCATCCTGCTGGGGCTGGGCATCGTGGGCGAATACATCGGAAAAATCTATATAGAGGTGAAGGACAGGCCTCGGTATAACATTGAAACGGAGCTTTTCTGACACATGGCAGTAACGGCAATCAATCCTTTTGCAACCATCTTATTGCGCTGGTACGACGAGAACCGGCGCGACTTGCCTTGGCGCAACACCCACGATCCCTATGCCATCTGGCTCAGTGAGGTCATCCTGCAACAGACACGCATTCAGCAGGGGTGGGACTATTGGGAACGGTTTATGCACCGCTGGCCCACCGTCGACCAACTCGCAGCAGCCACGGAGGACGAGGTGCTGCGCGAGTGGCAGGGACTGGGCTATTACAGCCGTGCCCGCAACCTGCATGCGGCGGCGCAGCAGATTGTGGAGATGGGGCGTTTTCCCGATAACTTCGATGACATCAGGAAACTGAAGGGCGTGGGCGACTATACGGCAGCGGCCATCGCGAGCATCGCCTTCGGCCAGTCGGTGGCCGTGGTCGACGGAAATGTCTATCGGGTGCTGAGCCGTTATCTCGGCATAGATACGCCCATCAACACCACGGCAGGCAAACGTGCGTTCACGGCCGTTGCACAGGAACTGCTTTCGGGCTGTGATGCCTCGGCCTTCAACCAAGCCATGATGGACTTCGGAGCCTTGCAGTGCACGCCCCAGTCGCCCCGCTGTCTGCTTTGCCCGTTGCAGGAAACCTGTACGGCACTGCGGACGGGTAGGGTAGAGCAACTGCCAGTGAAGAAAAAGACGTTGAAGGTGACGGAGCGGCACCTTACTTATATCTATATACGTTGTCACGGTGAGACGGCCATCCGCCGGCGAGGCCCAGGCGACATCTGGCAAGGGCTGTGGGAACCGCTGGAAGGAGGTGAACTGATGGGATTTCAAGGTCTGGAGCACCTCCAGTCCGCTGTCGCCAGTCCGTCAACAGCAACATCGTCACCGCTCGTTCCAGTGGCCAAGGGAGTGCGCCATGTGCTCACCCATCGTGTGCTTCTGGCTGATTTCTACCTTTGGGAGGTGACGGAGAAACCGCCGTTGCCCGATGAATACATCTGGATCAAGGAGGAAGACCTTACCCGCTATGCCCTTTCGCGGCTGGTGGAACGGCTGGTGGAGCTCCTCTGACGGAAAACTTCAGCCCCATCCATCTTCCTGCTGCATCCAAACTGGAAAGTAATATAGCCTGTATTACTTCGTAAAAAAGGGTTTATTACTGGCCAATATAGCCTATATTGCCAAGTAATAAACCCTATATTGACTTCCTGCTGAGGTCAAGGTATGTGGTCAAAGTCAATGTTGTCATAGATGATTCGCCTGCGTTGCTTGAAAGCCGGTGAACTGATGTCGCGCTCAGGGCGGTAGTAGCGGGTATGGACCTGTGCCAGACGGAAAAGCAACTGGCAGGTGTTGTCGCTCATGGCTGGCCGGTGGAGCGAGGCACGGAGGTCGGCCATGATGTCGGGATGGCGTTCTTGGTAGGTGTCGGAACACCATACGATGAAGGGTATGCCGTTCTGGTAGGCGGCCATCTGCCTTGTGATGTAGGCTTCGGAGGTGCGGCCGCGCGACAGCCGGTAGTCGTACATCTCCTCACCGTGGTCGGAGAGGTAGACCAGTATGGCATTCTGCTGGCTGATGCGGCTGATGATGTCGCCCAGCAGATGGTCAATGTAGCGGGTGGCATTGTCGTAATAGGCTATCTCCGTGCGTTGCTGGCGGGTGATTCCCTTGAGGTTGCTCTTGATGCTGTCGGCGGTGAAATGCTCGAAACGGGCGTTGCGCGGATAGCGGTCTTCGGGAGTGAAGTGCTGTCCCATGAAATGGAAAAGCCAGAGTTGGCTTTTGTCCTGATGGGGGATGGTGCGGAAGAAGTCGTCGGTGAGCTGGCCGTCGAAAGGATAGCATTCTTTGTTGGTGGCATCGTAGGACAGTGCCTGAATGTCGGGATTGTAGAGGAAACTGTTGAGGGCGAAGGTGAACACTTCGTCTTCCGACATGGAACGCTGATTGTCCCACATGTAGACGCGGAAGCCGGCCTGCTTGAAGATGGCCGGAAGGAAAGGGGTGTCGTACCAGTGTTCGCCGTCGCCGATGCTGTTGGTGCATAGGAGGTTCTTTACGGCCATGGTCGTCAGGTTGTAGGGCGATACGATGTCGTCGAAGGCAAACAGGTTGCCCGCAGCCTGTTCGCGGTCAAGACACGGAGAGGTGTCGAGAGGGTAGCCGTAGAGGTGGGAATGTTGCTTGATATGCGATTCGCCGATGACGAAAACCACGGTGAGCGTATCGTCGGCATGTGTCGGCGTGTCCTTGTGACAGGCATCTGAGGTAGCCAGTACGGCACGCCGCAGTTCCTCGCGGGCTGTCTGCGGTCCGAACGAGGCATAGAGCAGAGCTGAGAAATTGTCCATCGGCTGAACGTCGTTGCCCGCATGCCCCCATTTCTCCAAGTCTTCCGAAGTCTGGCATTGGAAGAGTGACACATAGACCTCCGTCGACAGAAGGCCGCAGACGAGTGTTGCCAGTACCATGAAGCCCACAGCCAGAGGCCGGCGACCGTGGCTCAGCCAATGGGCAAGGCTCCTCCTGAAGCGTTCGAAGATGATGACGGTGGCGAGGGTAGCCAGCAGGATGGCCAATACAATGGCACCGTTGCGGTTGAAAAGGTAGGCCGAGCAGAATTCTGAAGCCTCCCGCAGGTTGGTTTCTCCCACCACGATGGCCAGCAGTGGCGACATCAGCCGCTTGAACGCTATCCACAGGTACATGTGCAAGACGAAAAGCGACAACGTGAATGCATAGGCGCAGCCTTTTACCCATCGGTTCCGAGCAACATGGACGGTCGCCGTGAGCACATAGCTCACCAGAAACGCCAGTGAGAAGAAATGGAAATATTCCTCGTCGGGGAAAGCATCGTGATAGAAAAAGGCATACTTTGCCGTTCCCGGCACCAACAATGCGAAGGTGGCGGCAAAGAAAGGCAACTGCTCAGTCACGGGCTTGGACAGCCAGCGCAGCATTTTTCCGACAAGATGTAGAAAGGGAGATAGCGACATTCTTCCAGCTTTTTGCTTACAAAGGTACGAAAAAATCGATTAAGCGAGTAAAGAAGCGAATGAATTCGTTCGTTCGAGCGTGAGATTTTTATGCAATAAATGTGTAAAAAGAAAAATAGTTTTTTTATTTTCGAACGTGAGGAATTTTTGAAAAATATCGAATTTCAATCGTTTCTTGCTTATACAAACGATTTTTTTTGTATCTTTGCACCCGTTGAACATCATATATAACTGAAAAAATGAAGAGAGTTTTTTCCCTACCCATCCGTCAGATGGAAGCTTTTTCCTCCAACGACAAGCCTCGAAGGAGAGATTGGGCTCTTTTCATCAGAAAAGAAAGGAACTGGTAAACATGATTTATTGCATCTCGAAAAAAATGGAAGTGGCAGGCAGCCACCGCCTCACCCTCTCCTACGACAGCAAGTGCACACGCCTGCACGGCCACAACTGGCTCATCACCGTCTATCTGGCTGCACGCCAGACCAACGGAGACGGCATGGTCGTAGACTTCAAACAGGTGAAAGACCGCATACACGGCTACCTCGACCACGGCAACCTCAACGAGTTGCTGCCCTTCAACCCTACGGCAGAGAACCTTGCCGCATGGATCGTGGAGCAGTTCCCCGAATGCTACAAGGCCGTCGTCGAAGAGTCAAACATGAACCGTGCCCAAGCTTGCGACGACCACTTCCCCATCCCCTTCCAGTATTTGTTATAAAGAAACGTTGAAGAGAAGAATCCCATCGGCAGCATGTACCGCATCAACGAAATCTTCTATACCCTCCAAGGCGAAGGACGGCACACTGGCCGCGCCGCTGTCTTTGTTCGCTTCAGTGGATGCAACTTCCGTTGCCCCTTCTGCGACACCCGCCACGATGCCTATACCGAGATGAGTGCAGCCGACATCGTACGCGCCGTCACCGCCTATGCACCCTGCCGCTTCGTCGTGCTCACAGGCGGCGAACCCGCCCTGCAAGTCGATGCCGCCCTCGTGGCTGCCCTCAAGCAAGCCAACTGCTACCTCGCCATCGAGACCAACGGCACCCATCCTCTTCCTGCTGGCATCGACTGGGTCACCCTCTCACCCAAGTCGCCTTATTTGCCAGCCGTCGCCGCCGCACAACCCGTGCTCCGGCAGGCCGATGAACTCAAGCTCGTCTTCGACGGCAGACCCGTTGAAGACTTTCCCCACATCACTGTTCGCCATCGCTACCTCCAACCCTGCGACACTGGCCAGCCCGAGCAGAACCGCCGTGTCCTCGAACAATGTGTGGACTACATCAAACAACATCCCCAGTGGACGCTCTCCCTACAAACCCATAAACTAATTAACATCCCGTAAGAAAAATCTACGATTGAGAACGTGATTGGCTAAAAAACGTCTCTTTGCATTGAGATAAATAATCCGCGCGGGCATTCTTGCTTGATAATACAATAAATAATACAATAATCCTTGATCCCCTTCGTTATATCAAGAAAAAACAAGGATTATGAAAACTATCAAAAAACTCGTGAAAGTCTACTTGTATATCATCATTACACTTATGAGTATACTACTAATAATGCTAATAGGTATAGGAATCTACAGCATAACAAGAATGATATATGGCTAACGACTATAACCAGTGTTCCAGCCGTCATAAGTATCCGTACCGACATCGACGGAGGGGGAACCTGGAATAAATGCGGATAATGTTGCAATCCACTCACGAAGCTTATTAGATTAGATAGTCAATTTAATAAGTGTCATTTTGTCAGCGATTCCGCTGCATGTGAAGAGACTGGGTCTTTGTCAACAATCCAGCTTGCTTAGCCTGCTCGAGGAATTTAATCTTAGTACTAAAGATCTCAGTGCGCTTAGAATCATAACGAATATCATCTTGTTGTGATTAGCTAAAAATTTCGTATCTTTGCATTGAGATAGACAACTACCTTTGTAGTGTAATCATAAAAGATTAAAAAGGGGAATCTTAAAGTATGAAAGTGAGGGAAAAACGAACCCTCAAAAGCTTTATGAGAGTCGATTCTCAGTAAGGATTTGGAAAGTCAAGATGAGATTTGAAATCGAAATTTGGTGATTCTGGGCACAAGAGGGGTTTGTCGGTTGATTGTGGGTTAGCTGGAATTTTTCTTATATAAGGGTGTCTGAACAGGGGATGCCAGGCTTATGCTGCCTGACATCCCCTGCTTATGCTTTTTGCTTAGAAATAGCGGGACTTCTTTTTGTCTGTCAGAAGAGCGTGGGCTGTTCGGGGGTGGGGGCGGTAGCAAAGCGGCTGAGGAACTGATCTTCGGTGAGGATGGGGATGTTGAGTTCGTGTGCCCGTTTGTTCTTACTGCTGGTGGAAGCTGCATCGTTGTTGATGAGGAAGGACGTGGAGCGGCTGACACTGCCTGTCACCTTCCCCCCCTGACGTTCAATATAGGTCTTGAGAGCCGGACGGTTCTTGAAATGGTGCAGGTCGCCGGTGATGACGAAGGTGAGTCCTTGGCAATTGGTGCCTGTGGGGGCAGCGGCGGGCTGGCTTACTTGTAGTTCGCCGAGGAGGTTGCCGAGGATGCGACGGTTTTCGGGGTTGCTAAACCATTCGAGGATGAGGGACGAACGCTCGGGACCTATGCCGTCGATGGCAGACAGGTCAGTGAGGGTGCTGCCCATAAGGTCGTCTAAGGTGTGGACGGTGAGCAGGCGTTTCGCTACATCGGGTCCGCACTTGGGTATGCTCAGGGCGATGAGCAGGCGTTCGGGAGTGGTCTCTCGGGCTTTGTCTATGGAGCGCATGATGTTGGCGGCCGACTTTTCGCCGAATCCTTCGAGGGACGCTATCTGACGGATGTAGCGACGCAGGCGGTAGATGTCGGCATATTCGTGTATCCACCCTTGGTTGATGAAGCGGGCAAGGGTCTGCTCGGAGATGCCGTCGATGTCCATACCGCTTTTGGATACGAAGCGGGCGTATTTCCTAAGTTGCTTGGCTGGGCACAGTGGATTGGTGCAGTGGAGGGTGCGGGTGCCGCTGGCGGCACTGACGGTGATCTGGGTGGGATGCTGGCATACGGGGCAGGCCGTAGGGATATCCAGGGTGCCGATGGTCTCGGTCACCCGTATGATCTTGGGAATAATCTTGTTGGCCTTGATGACGGACAACTTGGTGCCGGGACCGCCGATGCCGAGCCGCTCGCACTCACTGATATTACAGAGGGAGGCACGCTGTACGGTGGTGCCTTCGAGGGCAACGGGATGGAAGACGGCTACGGGGGTGATGGTGCTGGCTGCGCACGACCATTCGATGGTTTCAAGCTGAGTCTGGGCAGCTTCGTCCTGCCACTTGAAGGCGAGGCCGGCGCGGGTGGCATGGTGCCCGGTGATGCTGCCCGTTTGGGCGTAGTCGGTGTCGTCGTAGGTGACGACGAGGCCGTCTACGGGGAAAGGATTCTTTCCTTCGGTGACGTGCACAGTGAACTGGTCTATGGTAGTTTGGAGATGGCTGTGGGTGGGGGCTTCTACTTGGGCGCGTTCAACGGTGGTGAATCCCAGGGTGTCGAGCAGTTCCATCCGCTTGCCCCATGAGGTGATGTCGTGCTGGGTGTAGACGAGGGTGAAGGGTATCCACTGGAGGTTGCGCCGCTTGACTTCCTCGGCATCTTTCAGGGTGAGTGATCCCGAAGCCAGGTTGCGGGGGTTGGCATAGTCTTCGCCACTTTCAAGAAGGAAGCGGTTGAAGTCGTCGTAGGCAATAACGGCTTCACCTCGGACAACGAGGTGTCCTGTCTCGGCAATGGCTTGGGGAATGCCTTTGATGGCATGAGCCAGATGGGTGATATTCGTGCCTTGGTGGCCGTTGCCGCGAGTGACAACCTTGGAGAGTCGTCCGTTGTCATAGGTGACGACGAGGGTCAGGCCGTCCAGCTTCCATGAAATCCATACGGGTCGCCCCTCAGCCCATTTGGCAAGATCGTCCACATGCTTGGTCTTGGCCAGTGAGAGGGCAGGATATTCATGTTCCTCCTTTCCGCCTTCTACATTGTCTTCCGATACTTTCTGTGTTGGCGAGTCAGGCAACGTTTCTCCAGTTTCCTCCTCGAGTCGTTTCAGCTCGTCGAAGCGTGCATCCCACTCGT
>CAMHEA010000020.1 GCA_946184025.1 uncultured Prevotella sp. | reverse complement strand
TTTTCTCGATAATGGCCTTCTGCTGTTCAAGTTCGTGGAGCGTACCAATCAGCGGCACCATGATTTCGGGCTGCGGCGATTTGCCTTCCTTACGCAACTCGCAGGCTGCACCAAGGATGGCACGCGTCTGCATTGCCGTAATTTCCGGGAAGGTAATGCCCAGACGACATCCACGATGACCCAGCATCGGATTGTTTTCAGCCAAAGAAGCCACACGACGCTGAATAGTAGCAAGGTCTACGCCCATTTCATCAGCCATCGTTTGTTGTCCAACAATGTCGTGGGGTACGAACTCATGGAGAGGCGGGTCAAGCAGACGGATATTCACAGGCAGTCCATCCATAGCCTCAAGGATTCCCTTGAAGTCAGCTTTCTGGTAAGGCAACAGCTTAGCCAAAGCCTTTTCACGTCCTTCTGGTGTTTCGGCCAGAATCATCTCACGCATGGCAATAATCTTCTTATCTTCGAAGAACATGTGCTCGGTACGGGTCAGACCAATACCCTTGGCTCCAAAGTCGCGTGCAATCTGTGCATCCTTCGGTGTGTCGGCATTGGTACGGACTTGCAGTTTGGTGTATTTGTCGCAGAGATCCATCAACTCTTTGAAGTCACCACTCAGTTCTGCAGCCTTAGTGGGCACTTCTCCTGCATAAACCTGACCTGTCGTTCCGTTAATGGAGATGTAGTCACCTTCTTTATATACGACACCGTCAATCTCAACGGTTTTTGCGTGATAGTCCACATTCAAGGCTCCGACACCAGACACACAGCATTTACCCATACCACGAGCCACTACGGCAGCGTGAGAGGTCATACCTCCTCGTGCGGTGAGGATTCCTTCAGCAGCAGCCATACCAGCAAGATCTTCTGGCGAAGTCTCGATACGCACGAGCACAACCTTCTTTCCATCCTCGTGCCAATCCTTTGCATCATCTGCATGGAAAACAATCTGTCCACAACCGGCACCCGGCGAAGCAGGAAGTCCCTGGGCAATCACCTTTGCCTTAGACAGTGCTATCTTATCGAAGACGGGGTGAAGCAGTTCGTCAAGTTTGTTCGGCTCACAACGTGTAATAGCCGTCTTCTCGTCAATCATGCCTTCGTGCAGCAGATCAATGGCAATCTTCACCATAGCAGCACCAGTACGCTTACCGTTACGTGTCTGGAGGAACCAGAGTTTTCCCTCCTGAACGGTGAATTCCATATCCTGCATGTCGTGATAGTGGTGCTCCAACTTATCCTGAATCTCATTCAGCTGAGCATAGATTTCCGGCATAGCCTCTTCCATGGACGGATACTTGGCCACACGCTCTTCTTCTGAGATACCGGCACGCTCAGCCCAACGCTGTGAGCCCAACTTTGTGATTTGCTGCGGTGTACGAATACCAGCAACGACATCCTCACCCTGGGCATTGACAAGGTATTCTCCATTGAAAACATTCTCTCCATTAGCAGCATCACGGCTGAAACAAACACCCGTTGCAGAAGTATCACCCATGTTACCAAATACCATAGCCATGACAGATACGGCCGTACCCCATTCATCAGGGATACCTTCCATCTTGCGATAAAGGATCGCACGCTCGTTCATCCAAGAACGGAATACGGCGCAGATGGCTCCCCATAACTGTTCAATGGGATCATTGGGGAAATCCTTGCCTGTCCGCTCCTTAATGGCAGCCTTAAACAGCTTTACAAGTTTCTTGAGCTCGTCCACGCTCAAGTCCTTATCCAGTTTCACACCGCGCTCGGCTTTCACTTGTTCTATGATTTCTTCAAACGGATCAATATCTTCCTTGTTGACAGGCTTCATCTCCAGTACCACGTCACCATACATCTGTACGAATCGACGGTAGCTGTCGTAGACGAAATGCGGGTTCTGCGTCTTGGCCACCATGCCCTCAGCCACTTCGTCATTCAGGCCCAGATTAAGAATCGTGTCCATCATACCAGGCATGGAAGCACGGGCACCAGAACGCACACTGACAAGCAGCGGATTCTGTGCATCGCCAAACTTGGAGTTCATCAGTGCCTCCACATGCTTCACGGCTGCCATCACATCATCGTTAAGCAGCTCCATAATTTTCTCCTGACCAACCTCGTAATATTCGTTACAGCAGTCAGTCGTAATCGTGAAACCAGGAGGAACGGGCACGCCGATCAAATTCATCTCAGCAAGGTTCGCACCCTTACCGCCGAGTTCCTCACGCATCTTTGCATTACCTTCAGCCTTTCCATTACCGAAGGTGTAAACTCTCTTTTGACTCATAGTTGATTATAATGTTTTTTATCGTATAACTTTAATTGACGCAAAATTACTCATTTCCCTTGAAATGTGCAAGCTTTTAATATTAATTTGCAATACAGATTTTGCATTTCCAAGGCTGTTCTCGCAAACAGGAAGTATCAGGCAAAAAAAAGAGGCTTTCTTTTCCTTTTAAGCCGAAACCCAACCGACTCTTTTCCCTGTCACATCTTTAGATTTAAACGTGCATAGGCATGAACAAAACTGACTCCCGACATTTTATCCCAAAGTTAAAAACAAAAGCAAGAAAGAACACTATTCTGCAAAATATTCGTAACTTTGCAGCCAAGTCAAAAGAAAACAAGGACATGGCAAGAAAGAAAAAAGCACTCCCCCTATTTGAAAACGTCACCATCACCGACGTTGCGGCAGAAGGAAAGTCGCTCGCACGCATCACCATACCAGCCCACGACGGGACACCCGAAAGCCAGCTCGTGGTATTCGTACCCTTCTGTGTGCCAGGCGACGTGGCTGACTTGCAGATAACAAAAAGGAAGCACAGCTACGCAGAGGCACGCATCGTCCGTTTCCGACAGCTAAGCAGTGTGCGTGCCGTACCGCCATGCCGCCATTTCGGCATCTGCGGCGGATGCAAATGGCAAAACCTTCCCTACGACGAACAGCTCAAAGCCAAGCAACAACAAGTATACGACCAGCTGACACGCATCGGCCACCTGCACATTCCAGCCCCGGGCACTACCGGCAGCGACGGAACGACCTTCCACCCCATCCTCGGCAGCGTGCAGCAATACGAGTACCGCAACAAACTGGAATTCGGATTCTCCAACAAGCGATGGCTCACGACGGAAGAAGTAAAATCGGGCACCGCTTTTGAGAACATGAACGCCTGCGGATTCCACATCACCGGCGCATTCGACAAGATCTTTCCAATAGAGAAATGCTGGTTGATGGACGATTTGCACAACCGCATCCGCAACGAAATATACAATTATGCCATCGATAACCAGCTAAGTTTCTTCGACCTGCGTGAACAGACGGGGCTCCTGCGCGACTTGATGATCCGCAATTCCAACACCGGCGAATGGATGGTGCTCGTGCAATTCCATCTCGATCTGTCGGAAACGGAAACCGCCCCACATCAAAAGTGGAAAACGGAGGAAGGGGAAAAAGCTATGAAACTTCTTCAACACATCGCAGACAATTTTCCGGAAATCAGTGCATTATTATATGTAGACAACCAGAAACAAAACGACACGTTCGGCGACTTGGAACTAAGCGTATTCAAGGGCAACGACCATATCTTTGAACAAATGGAAGAACTCCGATTCAAGGTGGGGCCCAAGAGTTTCTACCAGACCAACACCGAGCAGGCCTATCACTTATACAGCGTTGTCAGGGACTTCGCCTTCTCTCAACAAGGGCACGAAGCATCCGTCAAGAAACCACTCGTCTACGACCTCTATACCGGAACGGGTACCATTGCCAATTTTGTTGCAAAAAATGCAAGCCGCGTCATCGGCATCGAATACGTCCCGGAAGCCATAGAAGACGCCAAAGTGAACTCCCGACTCAATCACATTGACAACACGCAATTCTATGCCGGAGACATGAAGGACATCCTCACAGAAGAGTTCATCGTCCAAAACGGCCGTCCCGACATCATCATCACCGACCCGCCACGAGCCGGTATGCACCAAGATGTAGTCAATGTCATCCTGCGGGCACACCCCCGGCGCATCGTCTACGTCTCCTGCAACCCGGCCACACAAGCGCGCGATCTTTCACTTCTCAACGAAAGCTATCGCATTGCAGCCATCCAGCCCGTCGACATGTTCCCCCACACCCCTCATGTGGAGAACGTTGTCTTACTGGAAGCAAGGGAGTGAAAGCTGCCGGAAGTGGGGATTCGGATGCAGCAGCCTTTGATTTTGGCGTAAAAAGAAGACCGGCCGTCCTCCGTCTTCTGCATCCTTGCTTTTTCCCTACATGCAATGTGTCCACCCCCTAAACCCTACTCGTTTTTATACAAACTGAGTTTTTTCTTGTCAATAAAGGAACAGGTTGCTGCCTGTTCCTTTATTTTTATGTTCCTTTGCACCCGACCACATGAGCCACCGGGCCTCACCGAAACACCTGACGAGGCACAACCTGAGGCTGATCATGCCGCGGTAAGTTTGCAACATAGGCCTTATTACATGGCAATATAGGCTATATTATGGAACAATACAGGCTTTATTGGTCAGCAATATAGGCTATATTAGCTGGAACGTATTTCAGTTTAACAAAATAAGAAAGGAACAGAACAATGACCAACAGACATGAATTAAACAGAAATCTCGCCCAGATGCTTAAGGGCGGAGTAATCATGGACGTAACAACTCCCGAACAGGCACGCATCGCCGAAGCCGCAGGAGCATGTGCAGTGATGGCCTTAGAACGGATTCCTGCCGACATCCGTGCAGCCGGAGGCGTTTCGCGCATGAGCGATCCGAAGATGATCAAAGGCATTCAGGAAGCCGTCACCATCCCCGTGATGGCGAAATGCCGCATCGGCCACTTTGCCGAGGCGCAGATTCTGCAAGCCATCGAGATTGACTACATTGACGAGAGCGAAGTTCTCAGCCCCGCCGACGACGTGTATCACATCGACAAGAATCAGTTTGACGTACCTTTTGTATGCGGGGCAAAGAACCTGGGCGAAGCCCTGCGCCGCATTGCCGAAGGTGCAACGATGATCCGGACGAAGGGTGAGCCGGGAACTGGCGACGTAGTACAAGCAGTTCGTCACATGCGGATGATGCAGAGCGAGATCAGACGGCTGGTATCGATGGCCGACAACGAACTCTATGAGGCGGCCAAACAGCTGCAAGTGCCGTTGGAACTGGTGCACTATGTACACGAGCAAGGCAAACTGCCTGTGGTGAACTTCGCTGCCGGCGGTGTGGCAACGCCTGCCGACGCGGCACTGATGATGCAGTTGGGAGCCGAAGGCGTGTTCGTTGGCAGCGGCATCTTCAAGAGCGGCAACCCGGAAAAGCGTGCCCAAGCCATCGTGAAGGCCGTCACCAACTACAAAGATGCCAAACTGCTGGCCGAACTCTCCGAGGATCTTGGTGAAGCTATGGTTGGCATCAACGAGCAGGAGATTGAGTTGTTGATGGCTGAAAGGGGAAAATAACATGGGAAAAGACATGAAGGAAAATGGGACAACAGGCCTACGCATCGCCGTTCTGGCTCTGCAGGGAGCCTTTATTGAACATGAGCGGATGCTGAATAGCCTCGGTGCACAAGTGTTTGAGGTCAGGAAGCGGGCCGACTGGGAACAGCCCAAAGACGGCCTTGTCATTCCTGGCGGCGAGAGTACGACGATGAAGAAGCTACTAAACGAGTTGGGATTATTCTCCCCCATCAAGCAGACCATACAAAACGGCTTGCCTGTCTTCGGAACCTGCGCCGGACTCATCCTCCTCTCATCGATAGGCTTCGCTGCCATGGACATGGATGTGGTGCGAAACGGCTACGGAAGGCAGTTGGGCAGCTTCTTCACGGAAGCTCCCTTCACCTTCCCCCACCCCAACCTGCCTGAAGATGAATGGCTGGCAGAAAAGGTTCCCATGACGTTCATCCGTGCGCCATATATAAATAAGGTGTATGGACGGGCACAGGCACTCGCCACCATTAACGGACGTATCGTGGCCGCCCGGCAGGATAACCTCCTGGCAACAGCATTCCATCCGGAGCTGAACAAGGACACACGCATACATGAGTTGTTTCTACACATGGTGAGCACAGCCAAAAGGCATCCAACGAGCCGCTAATGACAAGATAAAGTTACAATTTCACAGAAAAATAGAGAAAAAGTATTTTTTGTTCAGAAAAAATTTGGCCGTTTCAACGATTATTCCTATCTTCGCAGCGTGGATTACAAATTGAAAGCTGATTCACAAACGGGACTTCAAGGAATTTGCTATTCCTGACAAAAGGAGCCCGACAGCAATGCACTACTCGCGGGAGCGTAAGTGGTTGATGTAGAAAGCATCTACGATAAGATGTATATACATGACCTCTGACGGCTTTCGCCTTTTTTGTTTAACTAATTAAATCTATATGGAAATCAAAAACGCAATGGCCGGCACATTGGAGTCTGGCGACATTATGATTCAGATTGCACCCTCAGAGGAGAAGGGGCTGCACATTGAACTCGACAGCACCGTTGCCTATCAATTCGGTGAACAAATCAAAGAAGTCATCACCGAGACGCTGAAAGGATTGCATGTAGAAGATGCTCTCGTCAAAGCGACCGACAAAGGAGCTCTCGACTGTACCATTCGCGCCCGTGTTACAGCAGCAGCCATAAGGGCTACGGGCAAGGATGTCTGGAAATAGAGAGGCCATCGCCCCTATTAGGGAACAACTATCGTATTGAAAAACACAAAAGAATTGGTTATATGCGACTAAGAAGAACAATGATGTTTGTACCTGGCAACAATCCAGGTATGATGCAAGACGCTTTTATCTATGGCCCGGACTCCATCATGCTGGACTTGGAAGACTCCGTGACCATGGCCGAGAAAGACGCGGCACGCCTACTGGTCTACCACGCACTAAAGACCATCGATTACGGGAATACCGAGATGGTAGTGAGAATCAATCCGCTCAACACTCCGTATGGCAAGAAAGACATCGAAGCTGTAGTCAAAGCCGGCGTGGATGTTATCCGAATGCCCAAAACGGAAACCGCAGAAGAAGTCCGAGAAGTGGAACGCGAGATTGAAAAAGTAGAGACTGAGCTGGGCTGCTTGGGACGGACAAAGATCATGGCAGCCATAGAAAGTGCACTGGGCATCGTCAATGCCTACGACATTGCCATAGCATCCAAGCGCATGATGGGCATTGCCTTGGGAGCAGAAGACTACTGCGCCAACCTGAAAACCCAACGCACGCCGGAAGGTGCTGAACTTCTGCTGGCCCGTGAGACGATTGTCGTGGCTGCACGAGCCGCAGGTATTGATGCACTCGACACGGTCTACTCCAATCTGAACGACATGGAGACGTTCCGCAAGGAAGTTGAACTCATCAAGACATTGGGATTTGACGGCAAATCCATTATCAATCCACGACAGATACAAATTGTCAACGAAGTGTTTGCACCCAAAGAAAAGGACATTGCAAAGGCACAGATCATCCTTGCAGCCATCAAGGAAGCCGAAGCAAGGGGATCCGGTGTCATCGCCGTAAACGGAAAGATGGTTGACCGTCCCGTTGTCTTGCGGGCACAAAGAACGATTGAACTTGCCATGGCATCAGGTTTATTAAACAAGGAGGACGCACTATGAACACCATCAATGACAGAAAAGCACTGATCAGACAGGCAGCCGAAATGATGCACAAGCCTGTTTACGAAGATAACCAGCCGTCTAAAAACGTCGCACCACGCACCAATGGACTGACAAATTCGCACAAAGTAGTTTCATTGGAAGAAGCAATCCGCCGCAGTGGACTGCGAAACGGAATGACCATCTCGTTCCACCATCACTTCAGAGCAGGTGACAAAGTGGTCAACATGGTCGTAGACAAACTGGCAGAAATGGGCTTTAAAGACCTGCATCTGGCCGCTTCGAGCCTCATCGACGTTCACGAGCCGCTCATTGAACACATACGCAACGGCGTTATCACCCGTATCTCAACATCCGGACTCCGCGGAAAGCTGGCACAAGAGATTTCGCACGGATTGATGAAAGAGCCCGTCGTTTTCCGCTCCCATGGCAGTCGGGGCAGTGCCATTGCCTCCGGCGAACTACATATAGACGTTGCTTTCCTGGGAGCATCGTCCTGCGACCCGATGGGTAACGCCTGCGGATATTCCCGTTCGCCAAATGCCAAGAGCATCTGCGGTAGTATCGGCTATGCACTGCCCGATGCCCAATATGCCGACAAGGTTGTCATACTCACCGACGACCTCGTCCCCTATCCCAACCGTCCGTCAGGCATTGTCGAGATGGACGTCGACTATGTCGTCGTTGTGGACAGTGTCGGCGACTCCAGTAAGATTTCCTCGGGTGCAATCCGCGACACCAAGAACCCACGCGACATCCTGCTGGCTCAGCAAGCTGCCAAGGTCATCATCAACAGCGGCTATTTCAAATCAGGATTCTCCATTCAAACAGGCTCCGGAGGCGCATCGCTCGCTGCCGTGAAATACATCCGCCAGAGCATGATAGACCAAGACGTAAAGGCCAGCTTCGCCCTTGGCGGCATCACGGCACACATGGTTAAGATGCATCAGGAAGGCCTTATCGAACGGTTAATGGATGTTCAGTCGTTCGACAAAGTCGCAGCCGAATCATTGATGAGCGACCGCATGCACAAAGAAGTGTCGAGTATAGAATATGCCAGTGCACAGGAACCTGGCTCAGCAACCCATTTTCTCGACATCGTTATCCTTTCGGCACTTGAAGTAGACGTAAACTTCAATGTCAACGTACTTGTTGGAAGCGACGGAATCATCCGTGGAGCCATCGGCGGACACCCTGATACGGCCGCCGACTCAGCCCTGTCCATCATCGTGTGTCCATTGCTACGCGGCCGAATCCCCTGCATTGTAGAAGAGGTAACGACACTCATCACCCCCGGATCCACCGTCGACGTGGTTGTAACTGAATACGGCATAGCCGTGAACCCGCGTCGTCCGGAGATTGCCGAACGGCTGAAGGGTGCCGGCTTGCATATAGTAGACATCCATTCCTTGAAGGAACGCGGCGAACAGATCATCGGGCATGCCTCACCATTGCCATTCGGTGACAAAGTAGTAGGCATCGTGATGAACCGCGACGGTTCTGTCATGGATGTCATCAAGAACATTGAAGGATAGAAACACGTCATGGAGATTACGCTTGACAAGCTACTGGCCAGCCGGGACGAACGGCATTGCCTGCAACTGGAGCTTTTGCAGCAACATCCGACCTGCACACTGGTATGCCTCACGGTCATTATGCCGGGGCGTGTCAAGCGTAACCAACTGTCACTCACCGTTGCGCAAGCTGCCACGGATGCTCTATTGACACAGTTCTCCACGAAACGCGACGAACTACTCATCCGAGACCAAGACACAGGATACGAGGCTTATCTGCTGACGAGGCTCCCTGTAGGCGAGGCGAAGCGCATTACCAGTGCCATAGAAGAACAGCATCCGCTCGGCCGGCTCTTCGACATCGACGTAATAAACCGAGACGGCACTCCCGTGTCGCGAGAAACGATCGGACTTCCCCAACGCCGCTGCCTGCTGTGTGACCAAAGTGCACGCTATTGCATGCGGAACCATACCCACACGCAAGAGGAAATTGCACTTCGCATCCGCCAGTTGGTGGACGACTATCTCGGTAAGAAACACTAACTGAATCCGACAAACGCATGTATAACGAATACGAAATCCGTCCGATGCCCTTGTCCGTAGGCCATTGCCGCAAGCAAGTGGAAACATTCCTTCAACGGAACGGCCTCCGGTTGGATTCCGTGGACTATTATGCCTGCGTTTTTCGTTTGGGTGAGGATGAAGAGCCATTGGCTGGCGGCGGCTTGAAAGACAACGTAATCAAATGTATTGCCGTTGACGACAACTTACGCGAAGAAGGATTCTCCTCCCGACTTGTCTCCCATCTCCTCAGTGAGGCCAGCCAAAGAGGGCACGACTCCGTGAAAGTCTATACAAAGCCGTGCAACCGCGACATCTTTGAAGCCATGGGATTTCAGCTCATCGCACAGGCGACACAAGCCATCCTCATGGAGAACGGTCGCCAACTGCGCAGCTACTGTCACTACCTCTCCGGCCTCAGACGTATGGGACGAAGCGGCATTATCGTCATGAACGCCAACCCGTTCACCCTTGGGCACCGCTTCCTCATCCAGCAGGCAGCCCGTCAAGTGGACTGGCTTCACGTCATCGTCGTACAAGACGACCACGACGAGTCAGACACCGCAGGTACAACCGACATTCATTTTCCCTATGCGGAAAGAAAAGCCATGATTGAAGCCGGCACCAGAGACATGCTGAATGTATCTGTTGTGGAAGGCAGTTCCTATCAAGTCTCAAAAGCCACCTTCCCCACCTATTTCCTGAAAGCACTCAGCGATGTCAGTGAAACACAAATAGACTTGGATCTGGACTTGTTCGCTCACTTCATCGCTCCCCATTTAGGAGCACGGGTTCGCTTTGTCGGAAGTGAGCCAACAGACACACTTACAAGACGTTATAACCAACGGATGAAAGAAATTCTTCCGAAAAAGGGATATGAAGTAATTGAGATTTCAAGACTGGCTGTCCCTTCCGGAATGGGCACAGGACAAACAACGCCAGTCTCAGCCTCCCTGCTCCGCCGCCATCTACAGCAAGGAGACCTCGCTGCGGCAGTTCCCCTGGCCTACCCTACGTCCTGGCCATATCTCTTTTCGCAGTTAGCCGTCAGGGCACTGGAGCAAGAACTTGACACAACTCCCAAGCCAGGACTTGTAGACCGGGACGACAACGGAGCCCATAACGACATGGATTATCAACTGATGCGCCAAAGCATCAAAACCCTGCGCCCTTGGTTTGCCCGACTGTGCACCGACGGCAAAACCCTCCAAGCGGCCGAGGTGAAAGCCATAGGCATGGAGGCTGAAGCCCAGATGACGGAAGCCACCAACGGCATCAACACCCACAAAGGTGCTCTCTTCGCCTTAGGACTCACCACCGCTGCGGCCTATCACCTGCTAAAGAAGCAACAAAAGCAGGATGGCCACGAGGAAAGGACATGGAGGAAAGCCGCCATCCAGCCATCTGAACTCCAACAGGCAATCATGGAGCTGGCAAGAGGCTTTCCCCGTCCGAACGGCACGCACGGAGCCGCAGTCAGGAAAACGACTCCCGTAAAAGGAGCTCTTGACCAAGCCCAAGAAGGTTATGCCACGCTGTTTGACGATTGGCTGCCCTACTACCGCTCCCTCGCCGGCGACATCTGGCAAACGCACAAAACCTTGCTAAGAATCATGTGCACCCTGGACGACACAAACGTCTACTTCCGCAAAGGCTCCTTGGCTGCCGGACACCTCAAAGAAGAGGCAGAAGAGGCACTCCGGAATTTCTCTGTCGACCGCCTTAGGCAGATGAACCGGAAATACATACAAGAACACCTCTCGCCCGGCGGCAGTGCGGACATGCTGGCTTTGACCATCTACATTGCCTCCATCGCTGCTCCGCCCAACCTCGCCAAAAAAGCAATATAGGCCATATTACTTCGCAATTCAGGCTATATTACACAGCAATAAAGGGCATATTGCCAAGTGATATAGGGTATATTGCCAGCTAAAGGAAGCACAGGCTTGGCGAAAAAGAGGTTCCGACAAAGCCTGAGCACAGAAGTTTTTAATGCAAATACTTGCATATTTCGGAAAAAATAAAGAACTTTGCCTAAACATAGGCACTTTTCTGAATAGAAAACGGATATGCCCAGCAGAAACGGAACAAAGACAAATATAAAGTGAAAATAAATACAAGAATAACAATTTAAGAATGACACTATGGTAGAACTGATCAAGCAGGGAGTCTATCTCCTCAACGGCAAGGAAATCGTCAAGGACGGAACAGGCCTTCCGAGTCCCGATGATGCTCGGGAAAACACAATTACCTATGGCATCCTACGGTCGCACGACACGGAAGGAGGCAAAGGAAAGAAAATGCGCATCCGCTTCGATGCCATGATGTCGCACGACATTACATACGTCGGCATCATACAGACAGCACGCGCCAGTGGTCTGGAGAAATTCCCGCTGCCCTATGCCATGACCAACTGTCACAACTCTCTCTGTGCCGTTGGAGGCACCATCAACGAGGATGACCATGTATTCGGCCTGTCAGCAGCCAAGAAATACGGCGGCATCTACGTTCCGGCCAATCAGGCCGTTATCCACCAGTATGCCCGCGAAGCCATGGTGAAATGCGGCAACATGATTCTCGGTTCTGACAGCCACACCCGTTACGGTTCACTGGGAAACATGGGCGTAGGCGAAGGTGGCGGAGAACTCGTCAAGCAATTGCTGAAAAACACCTGGGACATCAATGCCCCGGAAGTCGTACTCGTATGGCTGGAAGGCAAACCACGCAAGGGAGTAGGTCCGCACGACGTGGCCATATCACTCGTGAAAGCCACTTTTGAAAGCGGATTCGTCAAGAACAAGGTTCTGGAATTTGCCGGTCCCGGCGTAGCCGAACTCCCCATCGACTTCCGTAACGGCATCGACATTATGACCACGGAGACAACCTGCCTGAGTTCTATCTGGGTAACCGACGATGAAGTAAAGCACCACTACGAGATACATAACCGTCCACAGGACTTCAAGGAGCTTCGTCCAGGTGACGTAGCCTACTACGACGCGATGATACGCATCGACCTTTCTACGCAGGAATCCATGATTGCCCTTCCGTTCCATCCTTCCAACGCTTGCACCATACATGAACTGCAAAGTAATCCGACGGAGATTCTTCGCAAGATTGAAGAAGATGCGCAGAAGCGTTTTGGCGATAAGGTGGATGTACACTTGACCGATAAGATTAAGAACGGAAAGGTTATGGCCGACCAAGGTATCATTGCCGGATGCTCTGGTGGCACCTACGACAACCTGAGTGCAGCCGCTGCCATTCTGAAAGACAAGTCCACTGGCAACGGTTATTTCTCCATCTCTGCCTATCCGCAGTCCACACCCGTATATCTGGCAACGACACGCAACGGCATTGCAGAAGAATTGCTGGAAGCCGGAGTCGTCATTAAACCGGCATTCTGCGGTCCCTGCTTCGGTGCCGGAGACGTTCCGTCTAACAACGGACTCTCCATCCGCCATACAACGCGCAACTTCCCGAACCGCGAAGGATCCAAACCAGGACAAGGACAATTATCACTCGTGGCACTGATGGATGCCCGTTCCATTGCAGCTACTGCCGCCAACGGTGGCGTAATCACCGCAGCTACTGACGTGGAATACGAAGACACCCACAAGCCATACGACTTTGACGGCCGCATCTATGAGCATCGTGTCTACAACGGATTTGAGAAAGCCGATGCCGAACAGGTACTCCGCTATGGTCCGAACATCAAAGACTGGCCTAAGATGTATCCGATGGCTGAGAATATGCTTGTAGAACTGGCCGCAGTCATCCACGATCCGGTCACGACAACCGACGAATTGATTCCATCTGGAGAAACTTCAAGCTACCGCTCTAACCCACTGAAGCTCTCAGAGTTTGCTCTTTCCAGACGAGTACCGGAATATGTAGGTCTCAGCAAGCGCATTCAGGCTGAGGATCTGGATCGCCGCGCCGGCAAGTGTCCGCAACATGTACTGGAAGCCTTGGCCAAAGTCGGTGCCGATGAGGAAACTACGTCCTTCGGTTCATGTGTATTCGCCAATAAACCGGGCGACGGTTCTGCCCGCGAACAGGCAGCATCCTGCCAGAAAGTGCTTGGAGGTGATGCCAACATCTGCTATGAATATGCGACAAAACGCTATCGCTCCAACTGCATCAACTGGGGAATCGTGCCGTTTACCATTGCTCCCGACACACCGTTTGACTACGAGCCTGGCGACATGGTCTTCATCCCCGGCATTCGCGAAGCCATTCTTAGCGGCAAAGAAGAAACAGATGCGAAGGTTATCACCAAAGACGGAGTCAAAGACCTGCATCTGTTCTTCCAGAACCTTACTGCGAATGAGCGGACAATCCTTTCCGAAGGCTGTCTGATGAACTATTACGCATCACAAAAGAAATCATAAAAACCATCGACTATGAAAGAGAAAATCCAAATGACCACACCATTGGTAGAGATGGATGGTGACGAGATGACCAGAATTCTGTGGAAGATGATCAAGGACGAACTGATCCTTCCGTTCGTTGACCTCAAGACAGAATATTATGACCTCGGCTTACCGAAACGCGATGAGACACGTGACAAGATCACCGTGGAGTCTGCAGAGGCCACCAAGAAATACGGAGTGGCAGTGAAGTGTGCAACCATCACACCCAACCACCAGCGTATGGACGAATACAAACTGCACGAAATGTGGAAGAGTCCCAATGGAACCATCCGCTCTATCCTTGACGGAACGGTCTTCCGCACGCCCATTACGATTCCGAGCATCAAACCAGCGGTCAAGAACTGGGAAAAGCCTATTACCATTGCGCGCCACGCCTACGGCGATGTGTACAAGAGTGTGGAGATCCGTGCAGACGAACCGGGAACAGCCAAACTGGTATTCGACGGCGAAAGCGGCAAGCATGAAGAAGTCGTCATCCACCATTTCAAGGGTGAAGGCGTACTACAAGGCATGCACAACACAGACAAGAGCATCCGTTCCTTTGCCCATTCCTGCTTCAAGTTTGCCCTCGACACAAACCAGGACGTATGGTTCTCCACCAAAGATACTATCTCCAAGAAGTACGACGCACAGTTCAAGATCATCTTTGAGGAAGTCTTCCAAGAATACAAAGACGAATTTGAGAAGCGAGGCCTTACCTATTTCTATACGTTAATAGACGATGCCGTAGCCCGTGTCATCCGTTCCAAGGGTGGATACATCTGGGCTTGCAAGAACTATGATGGAGACGTGATGAGCGATATGGTATCGACCGCTTTCGGTTCATTGGCAATGATGACTTCCGTACTCGTCAGTCCAGACGGAAAATACGAGTACGAGGCAGCGCATGGTACCGTGACGCGCCACTATTACAAATATCTCAAAGGCGAAGAAACCAGTACCAATCCCATGGCAACCATCTTTGCATGGACAGGAGCCTTGCGCAAACGCGGCGAAATGGACGGCATTGATGCCCTGAGAGACTTTGCCGACCAGCTGGAAGCAGCCTGCTTCGACACGCTCAACGAGGGAATCGTCACCAAGGACCTTGTGAACCTTATGGAAGGCATCACGCCTACAGCTGTAACATCAGCCGGATTCATTGCAGCCATCCGTGAACGTCTGGAAAAGCGTTTGGCATAAGCACAACAAAAAACATTGGACCTTACTCGCAAATCCCATCCCCTGTGCACAGAGGGATGGGATTTGCATGATGCCAACGTTCCGCCCAAGTATTCTTTTCAGCAAAAAAGGAAGAATTCTTTTCCGAAAAGAGCGGATATATGGAAGAAAATGCGTACTTTTGCATGCAATTTACAAAAAACACTCTAAGAAAGGAAGATAGCATATGCTTACACTTAGCTTGATCAAGGACAACACGGAGCAAGTCATCCGCGGCCTGGAAAAGAAGCATTTCAAAGAGGCCAAAGAAGCCATTGAAAGCGTACTGGCAACCGACAAACGCCGTCGTGAGGCACAACAAAAGATGGATGCCACGAAGGCTGAAAGCAATCAACTGTCCAAACAAATCGGCATGCTGATGAAAGAAGGCAAGCGCGAGGAAGCCAACGACATCAAGAACAAAGTCGGCGAACTGAAGGCAGCTGAGAAAAACCTGAAAGACGAGATGGAGACTGCCGAGAAAGAACTGACCACCTTGCTCTGCCAGATTCCCAACATCCCTTACGACGAAGTGCCGGAAGGCTCAGCCGCCGAAGACAACCACGTCGTCAAGAGCAATTTATGCGAATGCAAAGAAGGCGACACCGTAGGAAACTGGTCCGTTGCACCGGAAAACGGAGAGGCAAAGCTGCCTCATTGGGAGCTGGCAAAGAAATATAACCTCATAGACTTCGACCTTGGCGTAAAGATAACGGGCGCAGGCTTCCCCGTCTATGTAGGAAAGGGAGCACGACTGCAACGTGCACTCATCAATTTCTTCCTTGACGAAGCCCGCAAATCCGGCTATACGGAGTTGATGCCACCAACAGTCGTCAACGCAGCATCCGGTTACGGCACAGGACAGTTGCCCGACAAGGAAGGACAAATGTATCACTGCGAGGAAGACGATTTCTACTTGATTCCCACAGCAGAAGTTCCCGTAACCAATATCTATCGTGATGTCATCATCGACGAGAAAGACCTGCCCATCAAGAACTGTGCCTACACAGAGTGTTTCCGCCGCGAAGCCGGATCCTATGGAAAGGATGTACGCGGCCTGAATCGCCTGCACGAATTCTCAAAGATTGAAATCGTCCGCATAGACACCCCTGAGCACTCAAAGGAGAGCCATAAAGAGATGTTGGAGCATGTCGAAGGCTTGCTGAAAAAACTGGAGCTCCCCTATCGTATCCTGCTGCTCTGCGGCGGCGACCAGTCGTTCACATCCGCCATCTGCTATGACTTTGAAGTCTACTCCGAAGCACAGAAGCGTTGGCTGGAGGTTTCTTCCGTCAGCAACTTTGACACATACCAGGCCAACCGTCTGAAATGCCGCTACCGCCGAGCCGACAACAAGAAGATAGAACTGTGCCATACCCTCAACGGTTCGGCACTGGCACTTCCGCGCATCGTTGCAGCCATCATAGAAAACAATCAGACACCTGAGGGAATCCGCGTACCGAAGGCATTGGTGCCCTACTGCGGCTTCGAGATGCTCAACGAAAAGCCATTCTGACAAGGTGCCTACACATGAGAAAAACAGAAAGAAGACGTTCCCCACGGAGCGTCTTCTTTCCGTATGTAGACCTCATACGGAAGGCCGCTCCGGCTCAACCGGATTCATCTACAATATTCCACACTGCCATATATTGTCATTTCCATCCACAAAAAACGTCCGTATTCCCCCGCACGGACTTACAGCCGTGATGTAATACAGCCTTTATTATGGAGTAATACAGCCTATATCAGTTGGCAATACAGCCTATATTACTCCATAATAAAGGCTGTATTACTTGATGGGAAAAGCCTCGGTGGTTGGTAAAATGAGGACAGCGAAGCCCTGAAGGAGCTCTCTTGAGAGAAAAGTGCATGAGAAATGACTAAGAACTGGCGTTTTCCGAAAGCGCCACCGCATACCAATGAATTCCGGAAGCACATAAAATCTTCGATGGAATGGGCGTTTTATGGAAATAAATCACTAACTTTGCATCTGATAAAAGTAAACTAACGCAGCAACATGAATTTCCCTTTATACACTGCACGCAGGATATATGCCAATCAAGGCGGCAGACAACAGGTGTCGCGCCCAGCCATCCGCATTGCCACATTGGGTGTAGCCGTGGGGCTGGGCGTCATGATCGTCAGCGTTTGCGTCGTACTGGGATTCAAGCATACCATCCGCGATAAAGTAGTTGGTTTTGGCAGCCACATCACAGTGGCTGACTTCATGTCGCTACAGACGGCAGAACAGTATCCCATCCAGATGGGCGACTCCATGATGAACGTCCTAAGAAAGGCTCCCGGAGTGAAACATGTGCAGCGTTTCGCCATGAAGCAAGGCATTCTGAAGACCGACGAAGACTTCCTCGGGGTCATACTGAAAGGAATCGGCCCGGAATATGATACGACTTTCATTCACCAAAACATGGTGGAAGGAAGCATTCCTGCTTTTTCTGACCAGAAAAGCCAGCAGAAGATCGTCATTTCGAAAACGATGGCCGACAAACTGAATGTGAAATGCGGTCAGAAAATCTTCGCATACTTCATCAATGAGCAGGGAGTGAGAACCCGCCGATTCACGATTAGTGGCATCTACGAGACAAACTTGAAGCAATTCGACGACATTACCTGTCTGACAGACCTTTACACAGCCAACAGGCTAAACGGATGGGAGCCAGACCAGTATAGCGGTGCAGAACTGTCGGTGAACGATTTCAGCCACTTGAACGAGGTATATGTGGAAATTATCAACCGCGTGAACAGGACGGTCGACAATTATGGCGGCACCTATTCCTCACAGACTATCGTGGAAATGAATCCGCAGATATTCTCATGGCTGGACCTGATGGACCTGAACGTGTGGATGATTCTGGCACTGATGGTTGCCGTTGCCGGCGTGACGATTATCTCAGGCTTGCTGATCATCATTCTTGAACGTACACAGATGATTGGCATTCTGAAGGCTCTCGGTGCACGCAACCGGCAGATACGCCACACGTTCCTATGGTTTGCGGTGTTCATCATCGGTAAAGGACTGCTCATCGGCAACCTGCTGGGACTTGGCCTGGTTGCTCTCCAGAAATACACGGGCATCATTCAGCTTGATCCGTCGAAATATTATGTTACGACCGTACCTGTAGAAACAGACATCCCCATCATCTTCGCACTCAACCTGGCTACGCTGCTCATCTGCGTGTTCGTCCTGATAGCACCCAGCTATCTCATCTCGCACATCCACCCGGCCAAGTCGATGCACTATGAATAGGAGAAGCGGGAGGACATCCCGCCTTAACAAGATCATACATGACTGACAACAAAACAATTATCGACCCCGTTTTCGGATTCATCAAAGTACCGAGAGGCCTGCTGCTCGACATTGTCAAGCATCCGCTGATGCAGCGGCTGACACGCATCAAGCAGCTGGGCATGGCTTCTGTGGTCTATCCCGGTGCACAGCACACACGCTTCCAGCACTCGCTGGGAGCCTTCCACTTGATGAGCGAAGCCATCGTGTCGCTCCAACAGAAGGGTATCTTCATCTTTGACTCAGAAGCAGAAGCCATCCAAGCGGCCATTCTGATGCACGACATCGGCCACGGCCCGTTCTCTCATGTGCTGGAACACACTCTCATCAACGGCATCTCGCATGAGGAAATATCACTGATGATGATGGAACGGATCAACAACGACATGCAAGGCCGGCTGACACTGGCCATGAAAATCTTTAAGGACGAATATCCCAAACGCTTTCTCCACCAACTGATATCAAGCCAACTGGACATGGACAGACTTGACTACCTCCGCCGCGACTCTTTTTTCACTGGCGTTACAGAAGGAAACATCGGAAGCGCGAGGATCATTCGGATGCTTAACGTTGTCGACGACAACCTTGTCATAGACCAAAAAGGCATCTATTCTATTGAAAACTATCTCACATCCAGACGGTTGATGTACTGGCAGGTCTATCTCCACAAAACTACCGTGGCCTATGAGAAAGTGCTGGTGAACACGTTGAGAAGAGCCAAGGAACTCTCCCGCCAAGGCAAGAAGCTGTTTGCTTCACCGGCTCTTGCCTACTTCCTTGAAAACGACGTTGACGGTAATTGGTTCAACAGCCACGAAGAAGCACTGACTTGGTACTGCCAGCTGGACGATGCCGACATCTGGAGTGCCATGAAAGTTTGGGCGGAAAGCGACGACAAGGTACTCGCCCTTCTATCTCGCGACATGCTGGAACGGCGCATATTCAAAGTGGAAGTAAGAGAAGAACCGCCGTCGGCAGAAGAAACCGACTCGCTCCTTGCACAGCTTTCCCGCCACTTCGGCATCAGCCATGCCGATGCCCGATACCTGATCAGTGTCAATGCCATACAAAAAAATATGTACGATATCCACGATGACCACATTGACATTCTCTATAAAGACGGGACGCTAAAAGACATCGTCGAAGCCTCGGAAATCCTCAATGTAGAGCTTCTTTCGAAAAAAATCCGCAAATATTACCTCTGTTATCAACGTATATCGTAAGTTTTTTGTATATTTGCACGAATAATAAACAAATTTAGAAATCAATGGAATTCACAGCCAAACAAATTGCCGACATGATTAAAGGCCGTGTTGAGGGCGACGAAAATGCCACCGTCAATACTTTTGCAAAGATAGAAGAGGGCAAGAAAGGCGCAATTTCGTTCCTCTCTAACCCCAAATACACCCATTACATCTATGACACAGAATCGTCTGTCGTGCTTATTGATGAACAGGTGGAACTGGAAAAGCCAACCAAAGCAACGCTCATCAGAGTCAAGGATGCCTATGAATGTGTGGCACAGTTGCTTCAAATGTACGATTCGATGAAGCCCAAGAAGACCGGTATTGACCCACTGGCTTTCATTTCTCCGACAGCAAAAATCGGAGACGGTTGTTACATCGGTGCATTTGCCTATATCGGCGACGACGTGGAGATTGGAGAAGGATGCCAAATCTATCCGCATGCGACCATCTACGACAAGGCCAAGCTGGGAAATGCCTGTACCGTTTATCCCAACGTCAGCATCTACCACGACTGCCGACTGGGAAACAACGTCACGATCCACTCCGGTAGCGTCATCGGTGCCGACGGTTTCGGATTCGCCCCTAATGCTGACGGCTACGACAAGATTCCGCAAATAGGCATAGTCACCATTGAAGACAACGTAGAAATTGGAGCAAACACCTGCATTGACCGCTCAACGATGGGCAGCACCTATATCCGGAAAGGTGCAAAGCTTGACAATCTGATCCAAATAGCCCATAATGCGGAGGTCGGTGAAAACACGGTGATGGCCGCACAAGTTGGTGTTGCCGGTTCAACAAAAGTTGGAAAATGGTGTATGTTTGGCGGACAGGTCGGCATGGCAGGTCACATTTCCATTGCAGACGGGACACAGGTTGGTGCACAAGCAGGTATTACCAATACAATCAAGAAGGCTGAAGCACCCATTATCGGTTCGCCGGCTATTGACGCTAAGGCCTACATGAAATCGTACGCGGTCTATCGCAGGCTTCCCGAAATCTATCAGGAGCTGAATGCACTTAAACGGGAAGTTGAAAAACTCAAATCTGAATAAGAATACAATTATGGAAGCATCAAAACAGAAAACACTTAAAGGCAGTTTCTCGCTATTCGGAAAAGGCTTGCATACGGGTTTGAACCTAACTGTAACCTTCAATCCGGCTCCGGAGAACACCGGATACAAAATTCAGCGTATTGACCTTGAAGGACAACCTATCATCGAGGCGGTAGCAGAAAAGGTTATCGACACACAGCGCGGAACGGTCTTGGCCAACGGCGAGGCTCGCGTGTCAACGGTTGAGCATGGTTTGTCGGC